>CAXTDO010000243.1:0-7990 GCA_964242315.1 uncultured Flavihumibacter sp. | reverse complement strand
CTATTACCGTGCCTACCATATTATAATTGAGGTTACAATACTGGTATTTTTTTCCAGGCTCGTAGTCGTTATAACTTTTTGCCCAGTTCGGATTCTTGTCAGGATTAATAACGTCCAGATTGAAATAGCCCTGACTGTCGTTGATGCTGGAGGTATGCGACATTACCATCTTCAGGGTGATAACGGTTTCGGGGTATTTAGGATTTCGTATTTTAAAACCTATCAGGTTACTGACGTCGTTGTTTAAAGATATTTTGCCGGCTTCTATAAGCTGCATAACAGATGTTGCTGAAAAAGATTTGGATATGGATGCTATGCGGAAGATATTTCTATCATTAAGAGTGGTATTGCTCTCTATGTCTTTTAACCCAAAAGAGTTGGTATAAATGATTCTGCTTTTTTTCACCACTACAACCGCTAAGCCAACAACATCATGCTGTTTCATAATTATTCGTAATCCGTCTTCAGCTTTTTCAAACTGGGCGAAACAGGATGCAGATAAGGTTACAAACAACATTAACGTAAAATAGTATTTTGCAGAGGCTGGTTTAATCATTGCGTTGGTTTAAATACTAAACTTAAACATTTTGAACCAGCTTGAAAAAAATACGATCGTCAAATGACAAACAAAAACAATCAAAAATTTTATTCCGGCACCAGTGGTCTGGCACTGACGATGCCAAAGAGCGAGTTTCCACCTGAGTTTCAGGATAAGACAAGGCTGGCTTATTACGCGTCGTTATTTAACAGTCTTGAAATTAACAGCTCTTTTTACAAAGTGCCTATGGCTGTAACGGTAGCCAAATGGGCAGAAACAGTACCGGATGATTTTAAATTTACTTTTAAGCTTTGGAAATCAATTACGCACAACAAATGGCTTGAATTCGACCCGGAAGACGTTGATCATTTTATCAAAACTATTGATCATGCAGGTGAAAAAAAGGGATGCCTGCTGGTACAGTTTCCACCTTCCATCAGCATTTTAAGTATAGATCAGCTTAAAAAATTATTGAAATGTATTGTCAATGCCGATCCTTTACAGCGATGGTTAACCGCTGTTGAATTTCGAAACAGGTCATGGTACCGTCAGGATGTGTATGAGTTGCTTTACGAAAATAATATTAGCTTGGTGATTCATGATCATCCTGCTTCGGCTACTCCATTATTTAGTCCTGCCAGTGAATTGGTATATGTTAGGTTTCATGGTATTGAAGGAGATTATAAAGGAAGTTATAGACTTGATTTCTTACAGGAGCGTGCAAAGCAAATTCAGGAATGGCTCAAAGAAGGTAAAACAGTGTATACTTATTTCAACAACACAATAGGCGATGCGGTGAGTAACCTGGTTACACTGAACGAGCTGGTGAAAATTCTTTGACGCCTCCTAATTAATACTGGTAGATTATTCTATAATCTTTATACAATTGACGTGGGAGATTGCAAAGATCTTTTATGAGAATCGCAAGAGTTTACGGCCAGGTGGATTGAATTATTCATTGCTCTATCTTTAAAAAATATTATCACGATTGGATATGAAAAAAACCAACCGGCTCTCTAAGAAATTTTTGCAGCTCTTTTTTGTACTAAATTGTCTGGTAGCGACTTTGGCCGGCCAACCTCAAAAGATGACCATCAACCCGGATCTTTTAACTAATCCCTGGCCTGCTTTCTGGATTGGCGTACCACGACCAAACATATTTAAACATCTTTTTGAAACCTTGTCTAAATTATAGTACATGCAATAAATTTATACTTGCCTACCTTTGCCTCTGATGCGAGTTTTTGCTTTTATAATGGCTGTTTTAATATTATGTCTTAGTGCAACTTCATGCTCTGATGAAAACTCATTAAACGTAAAGTCTGATATCAAAATTACTAAACAGGAAACCGAAACAAATAATCCATTCAACGACTCCTGTTCACCTTTTTGCCAGTGTCAGTGTTGTGCCGGTTTTTCCATTAATCATCAACAGGCAGTTCTTCCTGAAGTGTTCGTTGCGGTAAATAATAAGTGTTTTGCTTATCTTGTACTTCCACTTGTTGAAATTTCAATAGCCGTCTGGCAGCCTCCGCAAATAATTAGTTAAACATATTTTTGAGCAGGTTTGCGCATAATGTGAATACATTATGTAAACTCCTGCCTGCATCTTAACTATTAATTATTCTGAAATATGCCATGTTTAATAAAATTATTCGGTTTTCAGTAAGAAATAAACTTCTCGTGGGCATATTAACGTTAGCCCTGATAGCCTGGGGAAGCTATTCGTTATACACGCTGCCGATTGATGCCGTTCCTGATATTACCAATAACCAGGTACAAATAATTACCCAGGCGCCAACTCTTGGTGCTCAGGAAGTGGAACAATATGTCACTGCACCGATCGAACTCTCTACTGCAAATATTCCCAACGTCATAGAAAAGCGATCCATTTCCCGTTCCGGTATTTCTGTGATAACCCTGGTATTCAGGGATAATATTGATATCTATTGGGCAAGGCAGCAGGTAAATGTCCAGTTGAAGGAAGCGGAGGACAAGATCCCTGAAGGATTCGGCAAACCTTCATTAGGGCCTATATCAACGGGCCTGGGCGAAATATATCAGTACGTCATCCATACCAAACCCGGCTTCGAAAAGAAATACACACCTACAGACCTGCGTACCATACAGGACTGGATCGTTCGCACCCAACTCTCAGGAACCGAAGGGGTGGCGGAGGTCAGCGGCTGGGGAGGTTATGTAAAGCAATATGAGGTAGCAGTAGACAATGAACGCCTCAATGCACAGAACATTACCATTCCGGAAATATTCAAAGCGCTCGAAAACAATAATGAAAATACCGGGGGTTCGTACATAGAGCAGCGTAACAATGCTTATTTCATACGCGGAATAGGGCAGGTTAAAACGCTTGCTGATATTGAAAAAATCGTTGTTAAAAACGCGCAGGGCATACCGGTGCTAATCAGAAATATTGCAACCGTGCAGTATGGTAGCGCAAACCGTTACGGTGCGGTTACCAGAAATGGTGACGGTGAAGTAGTTGCAGGGGTTGTACTTATGCTGAAGGGCGAAAACTTTAATAAAGTTATTGCAAATGTTAAGCAGCGTATGGCGCAGGTACAAAAAAGCCTTCCGGAGGGTGTTATAATAGAACCGTTTATAGATCGAACCGAGCTGGTAGGCCGGGCTATCGGAACTGTAAAAAAGAACCTGATAGAAGGAGCGCTGATAGTGATATTCATCCTGGTATTACTACTCGGGAATTTCAGGGCAGGATTGCTGGTGGCATCGGTAATACCGCTCTCCATGTTATTTGCCTTTGGCATGATGAGCAGTTTTGGAGTGTCAGGAAATCTTATGAGCCTGGGCGCAATTGATTTTGGTTTGATAGTAGACGGCGCTGTAATAATCGTTGAAAGCGTCATCCACCGGCTTGCTAACAATGATATGAGGAAAGGCATCACCAGGCTCTCACAGAAAGAAATGGATGCAGAAGTGAATCTCAGTGCAGGGAAGATGATGAGTTCCGCATCCTTTGGCCAGTTGATCATCTTTATTGTTTACCTGCCTTTGCTGACACTGGTGGGCATTGAAGGGAAGATGTTCGGGCCGATGGCAAAAACAGTTGCTTTTGCCATACTGGGTGCATTTCTTCTTTCACTCACTTATGTACCGGTAGCAAGCACTTTATTCCTTAGCAAAAAAACAATCCATAAGAAGAATATATCAGACCGCATCATGGGCCTTCTACAGCGTATCTACCATAGCATGCTGATTCATGTTTTAAGATGGAAAAAAACGACTGTAGCAATTTCAATTGCTCTTTTTATTTTCAGTCTGTTTCTTTTCAACCGGATGGGCGGTGAGTTCATTCCAACACTCGAAGAAGGAGATCTCACGGTAGAGATATCAATGATGCAGGGCACTTCCCTGTCACAGGTGGTTGAAACCTTTGGAAAGGCTGAAACCATACTTACAAAAAAGTTCCCGGAGATCAACCAGGTAGTAACCCGTATCGGCAGTGCCGAGATACCAACAGACCCAATGCCACTTGAAAGAGGTGACATGATGGTAGCCATGAAGCCAAAGAACGAATGGACCTCGGCAAAAACCAGGGAAGAGATCATGGAAAAAATGGAAAAAGCACTGTCCATAATACCTGGTATCAATGTCGAGATAACCCAGCCCATGCAGATGCGCTTTAATGAACTCATGACAGGTATCAGGCAGGATGTAGCCATAAAGATCTATGGTGACGATCTTGATATTCTCACGCAGCAGGCAAATAAAGTAGCAAAGCTGATCGGCGCGGTTAATGGAATTAATGAGCCATTTGTGGAGAAAGTGTCAGGATTACCGCAGGTGACGGTTGAATACAACAGGGATAAAATGGCCCAATACGGTCTATCTGTAAATGAGGTGAACATGATTCTTAAAACAGCCTTTGCAGGAAATGTGGCAGGAGTTGTTTTTGAAGATGAAAAGCGTTTCGATCTGGTGATTCGCCTCGAACGTGAACTAAGGGAAAATATTATCAATATAGAAAATCTGTTTATACCACTGCCTTCAGGGAACAGGGTTCCGCTTAATCAGGTAGCAGATATTCAATTTAAAGAAGCGCCTGCTCAAATAAGCCGCGAAGACGGCAGGCGTCGCATTTATATAGGTTTCAATGTTCGGGGCCGTGATGTTGAGAGCTCTGTCATTGAAATTAAACGACTTGTCAACAGCAGGATAAAACTACCTGCAGGATATTACATTGCTTATGGCGGACAGTTCCAGAACCTCAAAGAAGCAAAAGAAAGATTATCCGTTGCTGTACCGGTTGCACTTATTCTGATCCTTTTCCTGTTGTACCTGGCCTTCAGGTCGGTTAGCTATATGCTGCTGGTATTTACCGCAGTGCCTTTATCGGCGATCGGCGGCGTATTTGCCCTGCTGCTACGTAACATGCCTTTCAGCATCTCAGCGGGCGTGGGATTCATTGCCCTCTTTGGCGTTGCAGTGCTTAACGGCATTGTACTTATCGGCTATTTCAACGAGCTTGAGAAGGAAGGCATGACCAACATCTACGACCGTGTGATGGAAGGAACAAAGGTCAGGTTGCGCCCGGTGATCATGACCGCTGCCGTTGCATCTCTTGGCTTCCTGCCGATGGCGCTTTCCTCCAGCGCCGGAGCTGAAGTTCAGAGACCTCTGGCAACGGTAGTTATCGGTGGGTTGATCTCGGCAACCATGCTTACACTGCTCGTACTGCCGTGTTTATACATTCTATTTTCAGGAAAAGAAAAAATTTAAGCTAATGCACAAAATCATGAATAACCTAATAATAGGATGCCGGTACCTGCTTTTAGTTGCCACATCCCTTCTGTTCCATTCATATGCCCAGGAAAAGCCGTTAAGCCTTGAAGAATGCATTAAAACAGCCATCTCAAACAACCTGCAGGTAAAGACTGCCCTACTTGAAGTTCAGCATAGCAAAGCGCTGCAGGAAACAGCTTACGACCTGCCAAAAACAAACCTTACCCTTTCACAGGATCCAACGAGTGGCGGGAACATGGATAATGCTATCGGTATCTCGCAAAGCTTCGCGCTTCCAGGTGTTTACATTAACCAGAAAAAAGCACTGGAACAACAGACACGGCTAACCGAAGAAAGCATGCTGATTACCCAGGCCGAGATCGCTTATAATGTTAGAGAAGCTTATTACAGCCTGCTATATGCAAAGGATAAAATGAAAGTATTTGATTACCTGGATGATATATACAGCAACTTCAACCGCAAAGCGGAGCTAAGGCTGAAGACAGGTGAAACCTCCAACCTTGAAAAGCTTGCCGCACAGGGAAAATACCAGGAGTTGCAGCTTTCAAAAAAAGAGGCAGAGGCTGATATCAACATACAGCAATACCGCCTCAGACAACTGCTAAATTCCAGAACACCTGTTTCCATTGCAGCAGACACACTCCAACCGATCCGGCTTCCGCAAGTGTTTGACACATCGTTTAATAGGAATCCCACGGTTCAGTATTATAACCAGAGCAGGAATGTTTCTGCCGCCAGGATCAGGGTAGAAAGATCCAGGCGTTTACCTGAACTGACACTTGGCTACAATCACCAGATGGTAGTTAAAAATTTCAACCCTGCAAAGGTGAACCGTGACTATTTCGACGGAACAAGAATAGCGGGACTACAACTAGGTGTAAGCGTACCGTTGTTCGCCGGCTCATATAATTCAAGGATCAGGGCAGAAAAAGTAAGTCAGTCAATTGCTGAATCAAAGCTCGCAGAAACACAGCGCAACCTGCAATCTGAATGGGACCAGGGTTATCAGAATTACCTGAAATTCAAACAGTCCCTTGAATATTATCAAACTTCCGGATTATATCTGGCAAACGAACAAATACGCGTAGCACAGTTTGCCTTCAGTAAAGGCGAGATAGGATATGTTGAATTCATCCAGAACATATCGGCTGCCACCGACTCCAAGCTTAATTATTTATCAACAGTCTATTCTTTAAACGATGCGATCATCGGCCTGCAGTACCTGCAGGGCGAAGAATATCTGCCATAAACGCGAAATCATGAAACCTGGAAAATATCTAGCCTCAATTCTTATACTGCTCCTGACAAGCGTGGTCTTTGGACTATATGCATGTAAAGACGGTAAATCAAAAGAACTAGCTACCAATGAGTCAGCCCAGAAGGAAGCAGAAAAGCCGGAAAGCAATCTGACAGAACTTACCCAACAGCAGATTACTGCAGTGGGTATCGAAACAGGAAAGATCGAGCAGAAAAACCTGAATGCCGTCATCAGGGCAAGCGGCCAGCTGGCAGTGCCTCCGCAGAACAAGGCTGAGGTAAATGTGTTGATGGGGGGGATAATCCGAACCATCAAAGTGCTGGAAGGCCAATCTGTAACAAAAGGTCAGGTTGTTGCAACAATCGAGAACCTCGACCTGATCAGGATACAGCAAGATTACCTTACAACCAAAAGCGGATTCACCTATACACAAGCCGAATTCGAGCGACAGAAAGAGCTCAGTGAGGCAAATGCCGGAACAGGCAAGAACCTGCAGCAAACAGAAGCGACCTATAATGCCGAAAAAGCCAAAATAGCCGCGCTTGAAAAACAGCTACAGCAATTAGGCATAAACCCTTCTTCTGTTGCTAACGGAAATATTGTTACTATTATGTCGGTTAAAGCTCCGATCAGCGGAACGATCAGCCACATACTTATAAACACCGGTACCTATGCAGAAACCACCAAACCTTTAATGGAGATAATAGACAATTCACAGATACACTGCGACCTTACAGTTTATGAAAAGGACCTATTCAAGGTGAAGATCGGCCAAAAGGTAATCTGTATATTAACCAACCAGAACAACCAGCAGATACAAGGTAAGATCTATGGGATCAATAGGTCATTCGAAGATGAAAGCAAAGGCATTATAGTTCACGCAATTGTTAATGATCCTCAAAAATACAGACTCATTCCGGGCATGTATGTAACAGCTCTGATAAATATAGGAAACCAGCTATCTGATGCAGTTCCGATAGATGCAGTTGTACACCTGGAAGGCAAAGATTATATCTTTATTTTAAGTGAAGAAGCCAAAACCGAAGCAAAAGATAGTGTCTTAAGTTTTAGAAGGGTAGAAGTGATAACGGGAGTTTCAGACATTGGATATATACAGGTATCATTCCCGAAGGAATTGCCAAAAACTGCAAGGATAGTTACCAAAGGCGCCTTTTATATACTGTCGAAAGCAGAAGGCGGTGCAGAAGAATAAATTAATCTGCTTACAGGATTAATAACTTTTTTTTCAATTTAATCCTGTAAGGATATAGAAAATAAAGCTATAATTAAGAGTTGAACAAATAAGTTTATATGAAAGGTTCTAGTGTTATGTCAATCCTAACTTAACGTATGCCGCCTTACATTCAAATAGTTTTTTTAACCGCAGAGGGCGCAGAGGAGGAAACGCAGGG
>CAXTDO010000242.1:0-8003 GCA_964242315.1 uncultured Flavihumibacter sp. | reverse complement strand
TCCTCAGAGCGAAGCTGGCGGGTGGCTTGTTTGCCATGTTCGGTCCTGAGTTGTCCTTCGATTGTAATTGTTTTCATTTTTATGAATGTTTAATTTTTACTTGTTATGATACCTATTTATTTCTCAATTGAGAGTGAATAAACAGGCTGGTGATACTTTTGTTTTCATGTGCATTACGAATGGCTACGGCAAAAAGCTCCGATACTGAAATAACTTTTATTTTAGAAGTTTCCTTTTTTAAAGGGATGGTATCACAAACAACCAGTTCTTTCAGTACGCTGTTTTCGATGTTTTCATAAGCCTTACCGCTTAACACCGGGTGGGTACATAAAGCCCGAACGCTTGTGGCACCTTTGTCCATCAACAAACCGGCAGCTTTTGCCAGCGTGCCGCCTGTATCACAGATATCATCAATAAGAACTACTTCCCTGCCTGCAACATCTCCTATTACTACCATGCTTGCAATTTCATTAGCCCGTTTTCGATGTTTATCGCAGATCACCATTTCTGCGTTAAAATAACTGGCAATTTCACGCACCCTGTTGGTGCTTCCTACGTCAGGGGCGGCAAAGGTAAGGTTTTCGAGTTTAAGTTGTTCTATGTAAGGAATGAAAATGGCGGAAGAATCCAGGTGATCAACGGGTATATCAAAGTAGCCCTGAATTTGTGGAGCGTGCAGATCCATGGTAATAACCCGGTCGGCTCCGGCTGCCACCAGCATGTTGGCAACCAGTTTAGATCCGATTGCCACTCTGGGACGGTCTTTCCTGTCCTGGCGTGAAAACCCATAATAGGGCATTACTGCTATTACTTTATATGCTGATGCCCTTCGCGCGGCATCGATCATTAAAAGCAATTCCATCAGGTTATCGGTAGGTGCAAAAGTACTTTGAACCAGAAAGACATAATCGCCGCGGATACTTTCCAGGAATTCCACCGCTATTTCTCCATCACTGAATTTGGAGATATTTATTTTTCCAAGCGGGTCTCCAAACTTTTGGGAAATCCGTTCAGTAAGGTATTTCGAACCTGATCCCGAGAAAATCTTTGCGTTAGGCTCCATAAACTATGTAATGTGCGGCGAAGATAAAACTTCGGCGCTTAAAACATGTTAGGCGTGATTGAAATTTGTGTGAGCCGGAATTTGTAGAACTGAAGAGATTGGTTGCCTTAAGTTATTGTCTGAATTGATATTCGTTACATTAAGGGATTAACCAGATGGGCTGTCATTTATTGAAAAAAGTCTGAACTGTGATTCGTCAGATAAAGGGACGTATGAAATATCGGCAATAACACTAAAAATTTAAAATTAGTGAAGAACTAAAATTTAACTACTCTTATTAATCCCTTAATCTGACGAATCTCAATTCAGATAATTTCTTTTTCCGCAATTGAATGTTTGATATGTTATAACCTCATGAGGTTACCTTACCGATGCATAAACATTTTTTACTGCTACGCTTTCATGGCTCTGACCCGATTTAGCCATACTGCTATCGCCTTTTATGCTGTTAAAAGCATAAAAAGTGGAACAACAAATTACTACTGAGAAACACATTGCAAGAATAAACATTCCAAAACAAAAAAGGAATGGCTGAAGCCCTTTGGCAAACGAGAGACTGTTACTTTTCATGGGGATTGATTTTTAGTTTTTTAATTTTTCAAGGGATTTGCTTATACCTAACGCATAATTACCATATTTATTACTAAATAGGGTTAAAAAGACATTGGAAACACAAAACTAAGCGGTAACATTTACAGATGCAAGAGCAAAACTACTCAATTAAACAATGGGCAAAAGACGACAGGCCCCGTGAGAAACTTTTAGTAAAGAGCCCGGCATCTCTAAGCGATTCAGAACTGCTGGCTATCCTGATAATGAATGGCGGCAAACAAAAAACGGCGGTTGACCTTGCCCGTGAGGTGCTTCAGTTAGGTAAAAATAATCTCAATGAACTGGGAAAACTTTCAATAAATGAGCTTATGAAAGTAAAAGGTATTGGAGAAGCCAAAGCCGTTATTATAGCGGCCGCGCTGGAACTGGGGCGAAGGCGGCAGGCTTCCGTGTTGCTGGGTAAACCGGTAATTAAAGACAGCAGAGACATTGCCGCTTATCTTCAGGTTGTGCTGAAAGATTATACGAAAGAAGTTTTCGCCGTAGTGTTTTTAAACCGCGCTAATAAGATCAATCATTTCGAAATTGTAAGCGAAGGAGGTATCACCGGCACTGTAGCAGACCCGAGGATCATTCTCAAAAGAGCGCTGGAAGAAAATGCGGTAAGCCTGATACTCTGCCACAACCATCCTTCCGGCAACTTAAAACCCAGCAGGGCCGATGAAGAACTCACCCTGAAAATTAAGGAAGCCGCCAGATTTTTAGATATTAAAGTGATAGACCATGTAATTGTTAGTGAAGAAGGGTATTTCAGTTTTGCAGATGAGGGGATACTTTGATAGCAACATAGCTGTTGGCAATCTACCCTGTTATTAATTAGCTTTAAAAAATAATTTTTATGACAATTATACGGAGCATACAAAACAGAATTTATGAAATAAGAGGTGAAAGGGTAATACTGGACTTTGATCTTTCCGAGCTTTATGAAGTACAAACGAAGGCGTTGAATCAGGCTGTTAAACGCAATTTAAAACGATTTCCTAATGATTTTATGTTCCGGCTTACTCTTAAGGAGTGGAAGGCCGTCCGGTCACAATCTGTGACCGCATCTGAAAGTACCTTTTTGAAGTTACAAAATGTTACCGCATCTCAAAATAAACGCAATACTAATGTAACTCCATACGCATTTACCGAACAAGGTGTTGCCATGTTAAGCGGAGTTATCAATTCTGAAAAAGCAGTAAACATGAATATTGCAATTATGAGAGCTTTTGTAGAGATCAGAAAATTTGTATTGCAGCGAAATGATGTTAAAGAACAATTACAGGACATACAACAAAAAATAACTGAACATGACGTACAGCTATCACAAATTTACGACGCCATTGAAAACCTTTTAGATGAAAAAGCAGCACAAAGAAAGTGGGAAGAAAGGGAAAAGATCGGGTTTAAAAAACCTACAAGGTTTAAAAAACCTTATAGGTTTAGGTTTGCAAACTAAGCCTGAGCGGTAGGCCCGCCAAAGTTCATGGGTAACTCTACCGCTTCGAGGTCCTGTATCGTGCCATTTGCAGATTCAAACCGGGTAACATTTTCTATCAGGGCTTTCATAAATCTTTTAGCATGCTGGGGAGTAAGAATGATCCGCGATTTTACCTTACTCTTTGGTGTTCCGGGCATTACGTTTACAAAATCAACAACAAACTCCGCATGGGAATGGGTAATGATGGCCAGGTTCACATATTGACCTTCCGCTGTTTCTTCTGAGATTTCAATATTTAACTGGTTGGGTTGGTTGTTGCTTTCCATGAACGATTTTTTTGCGAAGCTAAGTAAACCGTAAAGATTTTTAATGGTAGCTGGAAATATTATTAATGATAAAGGCTCCGTTAACGGAGCCTTTATCATTAGAAAAGAAATATTAAAATTTGTCCCAGAACAGTTTTGTTTCCACTTTATCTCCGCCTACTTTGGCAGCAGCATCGGTATAATTTGCTTTATTCAATGTCTGCTCATTAGAAGGATATGAAAAACGGTTGGGAAAACCCGACTTGGCTGTTGTTGGAACTACTAATGCGGGGTAGTCGAGCCTTCTTACTTCAAGCCAGGCTTCGTATCCGCGATTGTTTAAAGCAATCCATTTCTGGGTGCCGATCTTTTGTTTATAGTTACCCTCTGCCGTAGTATAAGCAACATCAGGCCGTAGTAAGTAAGCATCTGCCTGTTCTGATGTGCCACCCCAATACATAATAGAGGCCCTGATAGCGTTATTGTAATGTGCCTGGGCAGTACCGGTAACTGCAAAGCCCCGCTCGACGGCTTCCGCCCTGTAAAATTCTGTTTCCACATAATCCAGTAATAAAGCGGGGTAGTCTGTTGCAGTAACTTTATCACTGATTTTTGCGTAGCTGGAATAGGTATTATTCGATCCTGAAATGCCGCCTACATACACACCTACATCGTTAGGTTTGAAATACAAGGATAGCCGTGGGTCAGCAAGCGAGTTGAGCTTACTTACCAATGTTGCCGCTGCAACAAAATCCTGCCTGCCACTTTGAACAAGGTCAACCCAAATGGGGTTGGTATTAGGAGTCACCATCAGGTATTTGAAAATCGCATTGTCTGAAGAAGACGTGAAAGTATTTTTGTCTGCTTCTTCAACAGCCGTTTTTGCTTTAGCCGCATCTACATCAGCAACTACCATCCCCATCCTCATCTTTAAAGCATTACCAAATTTTATCCAGGCAGTTACCCTTGAAGATTCCGAAGTAATAGAGCCATACACCAGGTCCGACTTACTGTCAAAACCGCTTCCGGTGGTGCTAAGGGCGGCAATATCTGCATTAAGGCGTGTGAACAGGTCATCCGACACTGCTTTCGCATCATCATATTTAGGATTGATGATATTAAAATCTAAAGCCTCGGTATAAGGAATGTTCCCAAACGTATTGATCAGGATAGAATAGGCATATACCTGCATGATGTCTGCTATAGCAGTTTGATTCTTTCGGGTAGCATCTGTTAATGTGATATCTGCTGCAATAATTCTTTTTGCTTCTTTCAAATCAATCAGTACGTCACGGTACATGCGTGCCCACCATGCCTGCGGAATATTGCGGGTAGAGAAATCATAGTTGGGCTCGTCCTGGTAGGTAGTAGTAGCCCAGTGCTGAACCACGAGACGGTACACGTTAACATTTACGCTTGAGCTGGCTAGGCCGTCTGTTATGCCTCTGACCGCATTAGAAAATAATGTAGGAGCCGGCACCATGCCGGGGCTTTTTGTTTGTTGATTGAACCTTGAAATATCCTTGGTGCAGGCAGCTAAAGAAAACAAGGTGAATATTAATAAGTATTTTTTCATCTTCTTAATTTTAAAAATTCAGTTTAATGTTGAACCCAATAGTTCTTGTAGTAGGATAGGCTCCACTTTGGTAACCCTGTACATTTCCTGAAGTAATATTTTCTTCGGGGTCGGAGTAAGGAAGGTTTTTATGGATGATCCAAAGGTTTCTTCCTATCAGGGAGAAATCGATCCCTTTAATGGGCGCCAGCTTACTCATCGATGCTTTGGGCAGCGAATAAGTGAGATTTACTTCTCTTAATTTCACATAGCTCGCATCATATACAAAGTTAGCAGCGGGGTTTCTCGAATAGCCAAACAATCCGGAAGAAATATTTTCCACCCTTGTTTGATTAAGCTTGCCATCGGCAGTATAACCAGGAACAATCCAACCACCACCATTGGCAATAGTGTTCCTGGTAGGATTTCCTTTGTCGTTTAAGCCGGCGGTTTCAGGATACAGACCTGAGTCATATCCATAATATAAGTCCAGAGAAAACACATCCCCGCCCTGGCGAACATCCACCAAAAAGCCCAAACTAAAATCTTTGTATTTAAATGTGTTGTAAATACCGCCTGTCCAGTCAGGGTTAATATTTCCTATTACGTTATTCGTTGTTGTAGTTACAACGTAATACCCATTGGCCCCAACCAGTTTCTGATCACCTTCTTTCCAGGGCTGATTTTGTAGGTTGGTCCATGTTTTACCCTGTATGCTTCCATAAGCTTCGCCCAACGTTGCATTTATCGATACACCACCCGATAAGCCCAGCGGGTTGATCTGAAGATTAGTGCTTTGCTCGAATAAAGAGAGCACTTTATTACGGTTACGTGTCCAGTTAACATTTACATTCCAGGAGAAATTCTGTGTGCGGATGGGTGTACCATTAACCGATAATTCAATACCCCGGTTGCGCAGCGTACCGGCATTTACATATTTGCTGTTATAGCCTGTAGCGTTAGAAATAGCAACGGGAAGTATCTGATCAATACTCTTTGTGTCGTAGTAAGTAAAATCAAACCCCAAACGATTACGCAGGAAGCTCATTTCAAGTCCTATTTCTTTGCTTTTTGTTTGCTCTGGTTTCAACAGAGGATTGTTTTTAATGTCCGGGATGGAAAACAGCGTAGCTGCTCCAAACGCAGCCGGTTTAAAATATACATCAGACAAACTTCCCCATGGAGCATTATTGCCTACCTCAGCATAGTTGACCCGTAGTTTTCCAAGACTGATTACAGGGAAATCGGCAAGAAATTTTGAAAAGAGAAAACTTGCAGAAACGGATGGATAGAAATAAGTGTTGTTATCAACGGGTAAGGTAGAAGCACGGTCAACCCTTCCTGTTGCATCCAGGGTAAGAAAACCTTTATACCCTAATGTTAATCCTGCAAAGTATCCATCAACGGCTACTTTTTCTGCCACTTCATCTGTTGGCAGCACGTTTAGCGGATTAACGGAATTGGATAACGCATACAGTCCCGGAACCACCAGACCGCCGTTTGTTGTTGCGAAGGTTGAGTTATTAATGGTACGTCGGATGTTGGTACCCAACAATCCTTTAATATTAAAATTATCACCCAGATTCTTATCTGCCGTTGCCAACAGATCGTAATTCAGCTCACGAAATGTATGGTTATACTGTGTAAAAGCAGGCACACCGATACTTCCTACGGCTATCCTTTCTTCATGTGTTTCATCGTAAGAATCTAATGATATACGACCCATAATATTCAGCCAGTCGGTAGCTTTATAATTAAGCGATGCATTGGTAAGATACCTGAACCGGGTATCGGTTTCAAAATTCTGATTACGAACAAAGTAGGGATTATCAAAATAAATCGGTTTCAACGCGCCGTTGTTGGTGGGATCGGCCCAGTTCCAGGTGGTATTTTGTCTGGTTCTGTCATAGGCATCTCTGAGCTCAAGCATATCCACGTTCATCTGGTACCATTGCCTGAACGACTGGTTTACATTTGCTTTATTGTATCCACTGCCGTATCTTCCTTTCCCTTCAATTTTAGTTAAATTTACGGAAGCGGTAGCCGTGAGTTTTTCAGTAACCTTGTAATTCGCACCCAGGTTTACGTTATTTTTTAAAAGCTTGCTATTGGGTAACACACCTTTTTCTTCACTTCTTGTGTAACCTAACTTAAAGCCGGCTCTATCATCGCCGCCGGTCAAAATCACATTATTATTTGTAGAAATACCTGTTTCATAAAACGCTACCGGATTATTAGTTCCAGCCACCCAGGGGCGCATTTGTTTATAATAGGGTGACGTTGGATCAAAAGCGTCCCATTGATACACCATGAGATTCGGGTCAAATTTATTTCCGTAAGAGGCGTCTTCTGTAGTGGGCACTACAAGACTTTTGGTTCCTGTTCCAAACGCGTCTTTCCACCAGAAACCCAGGTTGGGAGAACCGTCTGCCGCTTTGCTATAAGTTATTTGTGAGTACCCGGCACCATAACCTGTCTGGTATGTAGGAAACGTGGTTTTGTCTATAGAACCAAATGTAACACCTGAATTAACGGTAATGCCCAGGCCCTTTTTACCTTTTTTACTGGTGATCATCACCACACCGTTAGCTGCTCTTGAACCGTACAATGCACTGGCCGCTGCTCCTTTCAAAACCGTAACCGATTCAATATCATCCGGATTTATATCTGCGGCTGCGTTACCATAATCATAGCCTCCTACCGGGCGGGCATTAACATCTGCAACACGGCCTGTAGCGGTTGCCGCGTTGGTTGTATTGGAATTATCAACCGGCACCCCGTCAATTACAAACAGCGCCTGGTTGTTACCCAATAATGATTTATTGCCACGAATCACCACATTGGTGGAAGCACCCATTCCATTACCCTGCCTGATTTCAACGCCCGACACTTTTCCAGACAGGCTGCTGGCGAAGTTACTACTCCGCGACTGGCTTAAATCTTCTCCATTGATCTGCTGAGCTGCATAACCCAACTGATTTCTGTTTTTCCTGATACCTAAAGCTGTCACTACTACTTCTTCTATTATCTGTGCGGTATTGCTTA
>CAXTDO010000241.1:0-8022 GCA_964242315.1 uncultured Flavihumibacter sp. | reverse complement strand
CATTAACACAAATTATTCCTGTACTTCCCAGTTCAAATGCACCTTATCGCGCCAGTCCCGACGCAGCCCGCTTCCTTTTGATGAAGTTGTTATTGAATAAAGGCGCATTCCTTAACCGGCAGGCTCCTACATTCGATAATGCCGATATGCAACAGGTACTATCATTAGGACAGGCAATTATGGCTAGTTCAAATGGCTATTCCCTTACTCCCAAATACTTTGATAATTTTGGGCCTCAGAATGCTACGCTTTCCAAAGAAAGGATTCTGGCATGGAATAATACTGGTGCTTCAGCTACAAATGGTATCAATAGCGGAGGAATAAATGCACGCTGGATGATGACATTGCATTACAATTCATGGAATGCAAAAGCAGGAAGTGCCGGATGGAACGGATTTACTACTGTTGCAGATTTTTATAATACTTTTGGAGCAGGAGATACACGCGTTGGTAACCAACCTTACCCAGGTGTAACCGACAAATCGGGTTTGAAACCAGGATTAGTAGTTGGAGCACAAATAGATGAAACCGGAAAACCATTGAAAGATCGCCAGGGTAACCCGCTTTCCTTCACTAATGATGTAAAACTGATTGAAATAGATAAAAACAGGTTGGAAGTTGCTGGTATCAGGGTAGTTAAATATCCTCCTGATTATAATGCTTATGATGGTGGAAACCAGACCAACCAGTTGCAGATATTCCGGTATGCCGACGTATTGTTGATGATGGCGGAAGCCAATATGAGATTGGGAACTCCTAATACAGCTAATGCATTGGCATTAGTCAATCAAATCAGAACCGCACGTGGCGCTACTCCATTAACTACATTAACACTTGTTGATCCTGCTAACGTTGCCAATCCTGCTACTTTGTTAGCAGAAAGAGGCCGTGAAATGTACTTTGAAAGCTGGAGAAGACAAGATCTTATCAGGTTTGGCGTATTTCTGAAAGGATGGGCTTTAAAAGCTGCAGATGCTGACCCTGCAAGAAACCTGTTATTTCCGATAGCTCCGGAACAGTTGCTGGCAAATCCAAACCTGCATCAGAACCCCGGTTACTAATAACAGTTAACATATAATTACATCGTAAAGGTCATTAGTAATAATGACCTTTATCTTTATAAACACTTTCCCCGGAAAGTTGCTATAACCTGTTTAGCTATGTTGATCGATAGGATTCTTAAGAGTATCTGTTTGATATTATTAATGTTAAACTTTTCCTGCTCACATAAGCCTGATGAAAAGCCTTTGTTTGAGATGATGTCGAATACAGGTATTGATTTTATAAATAAAGTTCAGGATCAGGAACTGGATAACAGCTTCCTTTTCAGAAATTTTTATAACGGCGGAGGTGTTGCCATAGGTGATATAAACAATGACGGTAAGCCCGATGTGTTGCTAACCTCTAACATGGCCGACAACAAATTGTACCTTAACAAAGGTAACTGGCAGTTTGACGATATTTCCGCCCGTTCAGGAATGAAGCAGGACAGCATGTGGAGCACAGGTGCCGTGTTTGCCGACATTAACAACGATGGCTGGCTTGATATCTATATTTGC
Organism: uncultured Flavihumibacter sp.; assembly: GCA_964242315.1. Lineage (GTDB taxonomy): Bacteria > Bacteroidota > Bacteroidia > Chitinophagales > Chitinophagaceae > JADCRZ01. The sequence goes on along the minus strand of CAXTDO010000241.1, from coordinate 6,463 downwards.
AACTCCGGTCACATGACAGACGGGAGAAGAAAGAATAAATTATACATCAACAACCATAACCTTACCTTCACGGAGTCTGGTGCTCAATATGGACTGGACATTTCTTCTTACGCTACACAGGCTTCATTTTTTGATTATGACATGGACGGCGACCTCGATTGTTTTATTATCGCCAACAGCCCTATACCTGTTAACACCCTGGGTAATACCAACAGGCGCGATATTCTGGCAAAAGACTGGCCTGTAGCAAACTTTGTTAAAGACGGTGGCGATCATCTTTACCGTAATGATGGAGAACATTTCACCGAAGTAACTAAAGAAGCCGGCATCCACGGAACGTTGATGAGCTTCGGACTTGGCATTTCGGTAGGAGACGTAAATAATGATGGCTACCCTGATATTTATGTCTCCAATGATTCATACGAGCGGGACTATCTGTACATCAATCAAAAAAACGGCACTTTTAAAGACAAGCTGGAAGAATGCATGCAGCAAACAAGCTTTTCCTCTATGGGCGCAGACATGGCCGATATCAACAACGATGGCAATCCCGAAATTTTTACAACCGACATGTTGCCGGAAGATGACTATCGCCTGAAAACACTGGGTGCGTTTGATAATATTGATGTCTATAACAAGAAACTGGAGTTAGGATTTTATCACCAGTTTATGAAAAATTGCCTCCAGCTCAACAACGGTAACAATACCTTTTCAGAGATCGCCAATTACAGCGGTGTAAGCGCAACCGATTGGAGCTGGGGAGCCCTGATCTTTGATGCCGATAACGACGGATTCAATGATATCTATGTATGTAACGGCGTTAACAAAGATGTTACCAATCTCGACTTCATGAACTTCTTTGCCAATGATGTTATTCAGAAGATGGTATTGACCGGTAAGAAAGACAACGTAGACGAAGTGCTGAAGGTAATACCGGTAACCCCTATGCTAAATAAGGCTTACAAAAATAAAGGTAACCTGCGGTTTGCTGATCAGGGCAAAGCCTGGGGATTTACACAACCATCATTTTCCAACGGCGCCGCTTATGGCGATCTTGATAATGACGGCGACCTGGATCTTATTATCAATAATGAAAACCAGCCGGCCTTTATTTATAAAAACAACTCACGCGAGCTGAATAAAAATCATTATATCGGTCTACAGCTAAAAGGAAAAGATCAAAATACTTTTGCTGTCGGTAGTAAAATACGAATCTACAAAGATAATCAGCTTTATTATCGTGAACTGATCCCCAGTCGTGGCTTTCAGTCATCCGTAGATTATAAGCAAATTATCGGGCTTGGCCGGATAACCAATGTTGATTCAATGAGCATCCAGTGGCCCGATCTTTCCTACACCCGCTATCTGCATCCGGCTATGGATACGGTTTATAATGTGGCTCAGCCTGAAGTGCAGGTATCAACAAAAAGTTCTGAACAAAAAATCAGCTTCAGTGCCAATCAACCTTTTTTCGACTCGGTGAAAAACGTTTTCGATAAGCATAATGAGGACGCTTACATTGATTTTTATTATGAAAGAAACATCCCGGAAATGCTTTCACGTGAAGGTCCTAAAGCTGCTTGCGGTGACGTGAATCATGATGGATTGGTGGATATTTACATTGGCGGAACAGCCGGCTATCCAGGGCAGTTATATCTTCAAAACAATACGGGCGCTTTTGAAAAGAAGGATGAAAACATCTTTAAGCAGTTTATAGAATTTGAAGATGAAGCAGTGCTGTTCTTTGATGCGGATAAGGATGGCGACCTTGATCTTTTTGTTGGTCCGGGTGGTAACAATAATCCTCCTTATAGCAGGTTAATGCAAAACAGGCTATTGAAGAATGACGGACGGGGAAACTTTACTCTTGAAGCGCAGGCATTTTCAAATAATGGAGTGAATGTAGGGGTTGCAATAGCAAACGATTTTGATCATGATGGTGACCTTGATCTTTTTGTAGGCGGAAGAAGTGCCCCGCGAGACTATGGTACAGATCCCTCAAGTTTTATTTTTGTGAATGATGGTAATGGCCACTTTACAGATATAGCAAAAACAAGAAACCCGGAAATAGCTCATATCGGAATGGTTACAAGCGCCGTTTGGGCCGATGTTGATGGCAGTAAGGATAAGGAATTGATTATTGCAGGCGAATGGATGTCGCCAAGGATATTTTCGTTTGTTGGTGATCGTTTTAAGGAGATCAAAACAAATCTTCTTGGTATGTCAGGATGGTGGCAGTCTCTTGCTGTTGCCGATATAAATAATGATGGTAAAGCAGACCTGATCCTGGGTAATATAGGTGAGAATTTTTTTCTTTGTCCTGATAAAGAACATCCGGTAAAATTATGGCTGGCTGATGTTGACGGAAACGGAGAAGCCGACAAAATAATTACACGAACAACAGATGACAAAGATAAACCGGTTTTTTTAAAAAACGAAATGCAGGACCAGTTCCCATTTATTAAAAAGGGCAACCTGAAACACGAGGAGTATGCAAAAAAATCGATACAGGAATTATTCAAACCGGAAGCATTGAAGAAAGCAGTTGTAAAAGATTTCAATTATCCCAGTTCATGCATAGCGATCAACAATGGCAATGGGAATTTTATTGTTCAGAAGTTGCCTGATCGCGCACAGCTATCATGTATTAACGCAATATCATGCCTCGACGTAAATAATGATGGATTTTTAGATATTGTAACCGGAGGTAACAGATCAGGATTCCCGCCACAATTGCAAAAGCTGGATGCCAGTTATGGCGATTTATTAATTAATCATGCTAAAGGAAATTTCTCCTGGTTAGGCTCAGCGCAATCCGGATTGAAAGTAGATGGGGAAGTGCGTGATATAGTTACAATAAACTCGAAAGATAAAAATTATTTATTGTTTCTGATAAACAACGATTTCCCGAAGATGTATAGTATCAAATCGATTTTTAACCACTAAACGAAAAACTTATAAGGTCTTTAAGACCTCATAGGTTTGATCATGTGCTGTGGTTAAAAAAACTGCACAAAGTATTTATGAATTATTACAGGCTTAAAATTATTTTCTCCATACATATCGTTGCCACATGCATCATTCTTTCAGCTTGCAGTTCTAAAAAAGAAGAAGCTCCCATGTTTGAGGTGCTGGAAAGTAAATCAACCGGTTTAGATTTCAGCAACCGGTTAACCTCTACCGATTCTTTTAACGTATTTGATTACATGTACTTTTACAACGGAGCAGGCGTTGGTGCAGGAGATTTTAATAATGATGGTAAAATAGATTTGTTCTTTGCGTCAAATCAGGGCAGCAACAAATTGTATCTTAACAAAGGAAACTTTCAGTTTAAAGACGTTACCAAAGCTGCAAAAATCCCTGATGATGGCGGATGGTCAACAGGCGTTTCAGTGGTTGATATAAATAATGACGGACTGCTTGATATCTATGTTTGCAGAGTTGGTAAACACAAAACGTTAAACAGCCATAATCAATTGTTGATCTGCCAGGGAATCGATCAAAATGGCGTTCCCATGTACGCAGATAAAGCTACTGAGTATGGATTGGATTTTTCAGGTTTCAGTACGCAGGCAGTATTCTTCGATTATGATGGCGATGGCGACCTTGACATGTACCTGCTGAATCATTTCATTCACCAGAACGGCAACTTTGGAATACGGCAGCAGCTACTTGCCAAAACAACTTCCTTATCCGGAGACAGAATATACCGGAATGACGATAATAAAAAATTTACGGATGTAACAAATCTAACGGGTATCAATAGCTCCGTTTTAGGCTACGGCCTTGGCATTGCAGTAGCGGATATAAATCTTGATGGTTACCCCGATATCTATATTGGTAACGACTTTCATGAAAATGATTACCTGTATATCAACCAAAAAAACGGAACCTTTAAAGAAGATCTTACCAATCATATCATGCACACCAGTCAGTATTCAATGGGTGTGGATGTTGCAGATATCAACAACGATGCTTTCCCGGAAATAATTTCCATGGACATGCTTCCTTCCGATCCATATATTCTTAAACGATCATTAGGCGAAGATGCGCATGATTTGTTTTACCAAAAGATAGGTTATGGTTACAACTTTCAATATACCAGGAATAATCTTCAATTCAATCGCAGGAACGGTATGTTCAGTGAAGTGGGCTTATATTCCGGTGTGGCATCTACTGACTGGTCATGGTCGCCGTTATGGATGGACTTTGATAATGATGGCTTAAAAGATCTGTTCATCTCTAACGGCATCCCCAAAAGGATGAATGATATAGATTACATCAGCTATATTTCAAATCAGGATGTGCAGGAAATGATACGCGACAACAAAGTTGCTAAAACCAATATGAAACTGATTGATAAATTCCCGAATATTAAAATTCCCAATAAGTTTTTTAAAAATACCGGCAACCTTGCATTCAGCGATCTTGAAAACAAAATTAAGAACAATCCGTCCAGCTATTCTAACGGTGCCGTATACGCTGACTTAGATAACGACGGTGACCTTGATATCGTTGTAAATAATATTGAAGATCCGGCACTGATCTATAAAAATACCAGCAACGATAAAAGATCTGAATCGTATCTCGAAATAAAACTAAAAGGGCCTGACAATAATGTGAATGCCCTTGGAGCAAAAGTAATTGTGTTCGCAGACAGCAGCATTAGAACTTATGAGAAATATCCTGTGAGAGGTTTTTTATCAAGTATGGAAGAGCCCGTACATATAGGCCTCGATAAAGCCAGAATTGATTCGATGTTGATTATCTGGCCCGACAATTCTTACGAGCAGATTCATTACAAACCAGGCTCTTACTCTTTAACTGCTAACTATGTCAAAGGGCTTCCCGTATTCAACTACAACGAAATCACAGGCCATTATAAAAATCCTTCAAAGCTAATGGCCAATATTACTGATGAAACAGGGCTTTTATACAAACATGAAGAGAATCCTTTTAGTGAATTTGACCGTGAACCTTTGATCCCGCATATGTTTTCTACCGAGGGCCCCGGATTGGCGGTAGCCGACATTAACCATGATGGATTGGAAGATGTATTCATAGGATCCTCCAAGGGGACAAAAAGCGCTGTATTTGTTCAAAACGCATCAGGAACTTTCTATCGCTCATCACAACCCTCGTTAGATAAAGACAGCATGTATGAAGATGTGGATGCCTGCTGGACGGACCTTAACAACGATGGTAATATTGACCTGGTAATAGCCAGCGGCGGCAATGAGTATTATGGACCTGATGAACACTTGTCTCCCCGTGTATATTTAAACGATGGTAAGGCAAACCTGATAAAATTAGATAGCGCTTTCAGCCACATTTATCTTACCACCTCCTGTGTAACCCCTTACGATTTTAACGGTGATGGTTACATGGATCTTTTCATCGGTGGCAGGGCTGTTCCCTGGGAATACGGCCAAGTTCCGCGATCGTACCTTTTGCAAAACAACGGTCATGGGGTATTTAAAGATGTTACCGACAACTATGCAAAAGAACTGTCTTATGCGGGCTTTGTAACCCAGGCCTTATGGTTCGACCTGGATAAAGATGGCGACAAGGATCTTATTATCTGCTCCGAATGGGGAGGCATAGACGCATATATCAATGAAAAAGGACGGTTCACCCGCAAGGCACTTACCACTAAAAAAGGTTGGTGGAATTTTATACTACCCTGCGACGTAAACAACGATGGTAATATAGACCTTATTGCCGGTAACCTCGGCCTCAACAGCCGGCTTAAAGCTTCGGCAAGCGAACCCGTAAAACTTTACTATTACGACTTCGACGGTAATGGCAAAAAAGAACAGGTACTTACTTATTACCTCCACGGCAAACAAATTCCATTTGCTAATAAAGCCGAACTGGAAAGGCAAATGCCTATTCTCAGAAAGAAGTTTTTATATGCCGGAGACTTTGCAAAAGCTTCACTGGAGGAAATTTTTTCTTCTGATAAACTTGACGAAGCGGAGGTTTTAACGGCTGACTATTTTTCGAATTCCATACTGATAAACAAAGGTAACCTGAAATTCGACGTTCAGGCATTACCGTGGCAGGCGCAGCTTTCTCCACTCAGGGATGCCGTTGTTGTGAATGCCAATAATGATGTTATGTTGTTTGGGAACTACTACGAAAATAATATTGAAATGGGCAGGTATGATGCTGACTTTGGATCGATGTTGATGAATAAGGGCAACAACTCTTTTTATTGTTCTACGCTTAATGGCTTACATGTTACAGGTCAGGTACGACATGTAAAAAAAATAACACTTGCAAAACAGGAAGCGTTTATACTGGCACGTAATAACGATAGCACGATGGTGATACAATTTAAAAAGCCGGATATAAAATAAATTAAGTGATGGTTGCTTGAAGATTTGGTAATAGCAATAGGAGCAGTTTTTTTTAACCACGGAGGAAGAGCCGAGGTAGCACGGAGGTCCACGGAGGAGGC
>CAXTDO010000240.1:0-8064 GCA_964242315.1 uncultured Flavihumibacter sp. | reverse complement strand
AGTTGGAGTTATCCATATGGATGTACCAACAGGGAAACTTTTCCCTCTACAGGTAAACTTGGAGGAAGGAAGTTGGTGGAAGGGTTTTAAAAGCATGCTCAGCGTAGGTATGCAACATATTAAAGAGGGCACCGACCACTTATTGTTTTTGATTGTGCTGTTGCTGCCTGCAATGCTATTGACAAACGGTAAGCAATGGGGAAAGTTTGGCGGGTTAAAGTATAGTTTGCTGCGGCTGCTAAAGATCGTAACAGCTTTCACTATAGGTCATTCTATCACATTGCTGATAGGTGCATTAGGCTTGTTGAAACTACCAGGTCAACCGGTTGAAATACTGATTGCAGTTTCCATTCTGGTTTCAGCAATACATGCTATTCGCCCCATTTTTCCCGGCAAAGAAACATTCGTTGCCGCAGGTTTTGGATTGATACATGGACTTGCCTTTGCAGCCGTTTTGTCGAATCTACAATTAAGCGCTGGCAAGTTAGCGCTAAGTGTCCTCGGGTTCAATTTAGGCATTGAGATCATGCAACTTTTCGTTATTGCAATGATCGTCCCCTGGTTGATACTGTTAAGTAAAACTACTGCTTACAAATGGTTTCGGGTACTTGGCGCTGCACTAGCAGCCATTGCAGCACTGGCATGGATCATACAAAGAACTACGGGTACGGCAAACTTTGTAACCGGCTTTGTTGAAGCGGCTGCAAAGTATGGTGTATCGGTTATTGCAACATTGGCGATGGTATCGCTGGTTGTTTACACTGCAACAGTATTCACTAATAAGAAGCGCAAGTTAGTATGATGAAACCCGGTTTAAAGTTCATCATAAAAGGCATTATTTTTCCAGCCAATTGGCATGTTTACAATTTTATTTTCCATAGCACTGCCAGAGACTTAAAAGCCTAGCGATGATCAGCCTGTAACATCTTGCATGTTTGTAGCTTATATTCGTCCATCAGCAACTAATGTCGATTAAAAATATTTTGTTAAGATGACCTATATTTAGAACAACTGCTTGCGCAGCTTAAATTTTAGATGCGTTTGCCGTGTCGAATAAAGGCGTAAATTTGTAAGGCTATGTTGTTCTTTGTAAAGCAAGATGAGGAAACAGGTTATTAAGGAAGGCAGTTCGACTAAAAATAAAAAGTCGCTGATTTACAGCGACTTACTTCATACTTCTGCGGACCGGACGGGTCCGGATTTATCCGCTGAAAGGCTTAACTGTATTGAGTTTGAGAAAAGGTGTAAGCTTGGGTAACCGAATTTACCACCATAGGCTGTTTTCAGGATTTCAGCATAAGAGTTAACAAGTCGAAAGACCATTCCAAAAACTCTAAGAATCTAATAAGGAAACAATCCAATTGATAAATTTTATTTATCCCGCAAAAAAAGAGCGTTTCATTTCAATGCGTTCCAAATATACAAAGAGATCAAAACATAACAGTATTTAGTTCAGGATTTTGCGTTTTTGGGGTCTCATTTGCAGACCGATGGTTAAGATTCCTATGATCAGTTCAATAAGAAAGATGGGATCATCCACCTGCACTGTATGGCTCATGCAACACGCTATTTTATAGATGCTCAACTGACCGATCCTGAAAGGTCAGCCTATGCCCTTGAGCAAATACAAAAACTCTATGCAATAGAGCGAAATTGTAAAGAGCAAGATCTTTCTCATGACGAACGAAAGATAATCCGCCAGCAACAGGCTGTTCCCATATTGGACGCACTTGGCAAATGGATGACAATAGAATATACCGAACGAAAGGTACTACCCAAAAGTCCTATCGGTATAGCGATGGCTTCAAGCATTAAAAGATGGGATAAGCTTATGCGTTATAACACGAACGCAATGCTGGCCATCGACAACAACCCTGTCGAAAATAGTCTGCGTCCGGTGGCTCTGGGCAGAAAAAATTATCTGTTTGCCGGAAGTCATGAAGCAGCACAGCGCACGGCCATGATCTATAGTCTGGTTGGTTCCTGCAAAATGCAAGGTGTTAATCCTTACCTCTGGCTGAAAGATGTACTCACCAAAATATCTATGCATCCTATCAATAAAATTAAAGAACTTCTTCCCCACTACTGGAAACAAAATGCAAGTTCAGCATACTGAAATCAGATAGCAACATGTACTTGCTCGTAGGTTTACGGGTTTGGTAAAGTTTCAGAATTTAAGATCTTAGTGAGACAAAAACCCGACTTAGATGGATCCCTACGGTTAGCAGACCAACCAGTCAACGGAAAATCACTCAACATATACTACAAACATTTTAATCCTCATTTGTTATCAGTTGAAATCCAAACAGAGATTAGCAAATCGTTGGCAGAAATTATTATTAGAATTATTAGCGAAACCATTGCATTTCCAGATGCAGAGAAGAATCTAAAAGAGTTAATTGTAGATCAACGAGTGGATCAACGGTCGTTTAATTTTTTGAGTCCTTTGATTATGTTAGGTAATGTTTTAGGACACAATCCTCGCCGATCGATTCTGCAATGGATTAACGAACACGATAAAATTTATACCTTTGACGGAGAAACATCCAGGATTAATGTCCCTAAAGACTTCAAAACCTCAATCCGCGGAAGAAACTGATGTTTTTACAGTTAAGGGTCATCAACATATAACAACATTATCAGTAATTAATGAACATTTATGGTCTGACCATACGTGGCGTGGATTTGCTTTTGTAGTTGACCCAAATTTACATGGTATTCAATCGCCAACGCTTTATCTGATGTTTGATAATCGCCAAAAAGCAATAAATATTTTTGAGGAATGGAATGAACGATTTGGCGCCAAGACTGCAGAAAAGATTAGGATTTCTATCATAAAAGGAATAAACGCCGGCAATCCCTATTGGTATAAAGGTTTGATTGGCTCAAATGTCAAATCTGAAGAAATGAGAAACGGAGCTACTTTAATTTTTATGACTAAGATCTCTACGATGACACCTACAAATCCTCGGAATCTTGAAGTATTTATTGAAAGCTATACAAAATTTGAGTATTACAATCTTTCACCAATGTATTATGATATTCGCAACAATAGGCCTGAGTTCTTGGATAAATACAAATTTGTTATGAAAGATCTTTCGGTAAGGAACGCGTGGGAAATCGACATCAACGATATGGATATGACTGTCATAGAACCTACAGACCACCCCATAATACCCGAACGCGTTGTCGATGCACCAATATTGGAAGTCCTCAAAAAAAAGCGTTCGAAGTAAATAATTTTTTCATTACTGCTGAAGCTTAAAAACATATCAGCTTCGTCCATTTTGTATTACGCAAGTTGTTTTTTTAATTGGTCTTTACTCGGTAAATACAGTTTATACTCCTTTGTAAAAATCGTTTTGTTATTCTCTGGCAGGGTGAACTTAACTACAGTTTTATTTTCTTCTTTGCTCAAATCATCCCGGCTTATTTGCAATACCACTGTGTGTTCCAACGCATCAATGTTCAAAGCTGAAGGTGTCATAGCATGAATGCTTCCAAGATCGTTGATCCAATTGTTTTCTGCTGCAAACTGAATAATATGATGTTGCCTTTATCATCAATTTTGTACGATCGCAGGCAGCCCCTGACAATGAAATTAAATTGAGTGCAAACATTACCTTCCTGTAACACATACTGACATTTTCTGAAAAGAATTGAATGAAACTTTGTACTAACAAGTTCTTTCTCCTCCCAATACAATGTAAACGATTTCGCCAGGTATTCAAGCAATGGCTCGCCAGACGGTTATAATACACTTTCTTTCATTGAGATAGCAATAATAAGCTAAAACTAACTTAACCTGTCTACTTAATAATTTCCGATATCATTCCATAAATTAATGAACGCTGATAGCTGATGGCTTAATGCGGTTTCCGGCTACAATTTTGCAGACAAATTCTCCTCGTTTGCATATCGGTTCCGGAAAAGCCGAATTTATATGAGACCTTCATTCTCTTTTGTTAGTTGCATTTAATCATGAAGAAGTCATTTGTTGTTTTGTTACATACCGGTTTCTGGACTTGCTATTTTATATTGATAGCGATTATGCTGGCGGTTTACTACAGAAGTAATATTAATTCAGATAACCAGCAGGCACGGGTGTTGAATGCATTTAAAAGCCTTTTCCTTTTTGCTTTTGTTCCTTCAGCTATTTCATACTTCTCCTATTATTTCATACTGTTTCCCAGTTATCTGCAACACAAAAAAATTGTTCTTTCAATAATTTATGGCATGACCATTTCTGTAGGAGCAGCACTGATTGGTTATCTTTTAATTCGGTATTCGATTGAATCGGGGCATATGATAGATATGGATGATGCCGGCAGGCACGGCAGATCCACCGCAGTTACGGTCATAGTTGCCATGACCCTCATTGGTATTATCTCCGGCGTAGTTGCGTTGGTTATCAAGGGATTTATTACCTGGTTTAATGAAATCAAGGTTAAAAAAGCTCTGAAAGAGAAAAATTATGAAATAGAAATGGCCCTGATAAAATCAAAGCTTGATCCCCATCTTCTCTTTAACACCATTAATAATATCGATGCACTGATTTTGATAGATGCTGTAGAAGCATCCAACTATCTTAATAAGTTATCAGATATTATGCGGTTTATGCTGTATGAAACGATGGCTGAGGAAATTATGCTGTCGCAGGAAATTGAGTATATAGAAAAGTATATAGCATTGCAAAAAATACGAACTGCAAATGTAAATTATGTACAATTTGCAGTCACCGGTGTTATTGGTAAGAAATTGATTGCGCCGATGGTTTTTATTCCATTTATTGAAAACGCCTTTAAGCATACCAATAATAAAAAACTTGAAAATGCAATAACTGTCAATATCATTATAAGGGAAAAGAATATACAATTGATATGTGAAAATAAATTTGACTCAAGGCCGTCAGTTAAACAAAGGAACAGCGGTTTGGGTAACGACCTGATTCAAAAACGACTACACCTGATCTACCCGGAGAAACACATTTTAGAAGTACATAAAACAGAGGAACTGTATAGCGTAAACTTAACAATTGTCAATGGATAAATATACCTGCATCATTATTGAAGACGAACCCCTTGCTCTTGAAAAAACAAAAGACTTTGTAAACAAGATCCCCTTTTTAAATTTAAGTGCAACCTTCGATAATGCATTAAATGGGCTCACCTATCTGAACAACAACAAAGTAGATGTTCTTTTCCTCGACATAAATATGGACGAGTTATCCGGCATTGAACTGTTGGAAAGCTCTAAAATTAACAGTCAGGTTATTATAACAACGGCATACCGGGAGTATGCTTTAAAAGGATACGAGCTTCGGATTACGGATTACCTGTTGAAGCCATTCACCTTTAATCGTTTTTTACAGGCAGTAAACAAAGCGCAGGAGAATTTGAGTCAGCGTATTATAGATAAACCCATTGATTTCATATTCGTAAAAACCGAAAATCGCCTGGAGAAGATTACGATCAATGATATCCTGTATATCGAAGGAATGAGGGACTACCTGCGCATTCATACCGTAAGCAAAAAGATAATGACATTGCAGAGTTTTAATGAACTGGAACAGCTCTTGCCCCCGCACTTAGTATGCAGGGTGCATAAGTCTTACATGGTTGCAGTAAATAAAATTGAATCCATCGAGCGCAGCGAATTAAAAATAGGTAGTGTAATCATCCCCGTTTCCGTTACTTATAAAGACCTTCTCTTTCAGCTCATAAATAACAAAGTATAGTGCTTTGAAAATATCTTGCAGACAGGAACCATCTGTATGCAGACATCATCTACTCCCTTGCCTATCTGAATATAAAGACTATACTCCTTCCTATACTTTTGTTCCAGTTAAATAATTAAAATATTTAAAAACAAAAGTTATGAAAAGAATCACACCAGCAGCACTTGTCTTAAGCATGATTTTCCTGTCAGCAACTACATTTGGACAGGCCAATAGACCGGAATTTAGCAAAATAAAAGATGGAGGAAAAACGGCAAAAACTTACCTGGATCTGATGGTTAATGTAGTGAGTACGAACCTTAACTATGGTGCATATAACAGTGCAGCGGCAGATTACAAAAAGTCGGCTCACGGTATACAGGCCGGCGCATCATTTCAGGCCGGGATCACACCTGGGTTCTCATTTGTTTCAGAATTATATTTCATAAAGAAAGGTGGCAAATTGAAACCTAACAACCCTTTTTCAGTGAATGAATCAAATCTCCGTTTAAACACGCTGGAATTGCCGGTGTTGGCTCGTTTTCATTTTGGAAAGGTTTATATAAATGCCGGACCATCTATCGCTTATAATCTTAGCGGAAAAAAGCGGGCAGATGATCTGTCAACCAAACTCTCATTTGCAAATTCAAGTGAAGGCTTTAAACGATTCGACGCAGGCGTTCAGATGGGCGGAGGAGTGGAGCTTCCATTTAAACAAAGAAGAATAGCCCTGGACATAAGATACAATTATGGTTTGACGAATGTGGCTTACGACCAGGAAATTCATAACAGGGCGGTTATGGTCAGTGTGCATTTTTCCAGGGCGTGGAAAACAAATCCATTGGGAAGCGCAGTTAACAGGTAGTATTGAGCCATAAATCATCCAAAAAAAATAAGAAATGAATACATACGGAAATATTGCAATAGCTACTGATATATCAATAGAACGAACAGGAATGACTTTGCTGCGAAAGACTTCGATGGTTACAGGCATGCTTTACCTGCTCACATTTATCTCGATCCCGACCCTTGCTCTTTACAGTTCGGTGCATGACCCGGATTATATCACCGGTGCTGGTCCCGATACTGCCGTCATCGTCGGTGGCATCCTCGAAATCATTGTAGCGCTTGCCGGGATTGGTACTGCCGTTACACTGTACCCGGTACTCAGAAAGCAGCAAGAAGGACTCGCATTGGGCCTTGTGGCGTCCAGGGTTCTTGAAGCCGGCACAATCTTCATTGGCGTTGCGTTTCTCCTGTCGGTCGTGACCTTGCGGCAGGCAGGTGCCGGTACAGATGCATTAATTACCGGCAAAGCACTGGTCACTCTTCATGATCGCATCTTCTTACTCGGCCAAAGCTTCATGCCTGCCTTGAACGACTTGCTGCTGGGATTCCTGCTTTACCAGTCACGGCTGGTGCCCCGGGCTCTGTCGATCATTGGAATTGTTGGTGCGGTTCCGCTCATTGCAGGCTACATCGCGGTGCTGTTTGGTCATATAGGGCAACATTCTCCCTTAGCAGGACTGGCCGCACTTCTTGTCGCGCTATTTGAATTTTCCCTTGGCATTTATCTTCTCGTCAAAGGCTTTAGACCCTCGCACATCACTGCCAGCATGTAACATAATGCCATTGGCTGGATCCGGAATTTTTAACAACTAAAAATAATAACAATCAGCAACACCAAACAAAAAATATTAAAATCTGCTTTAGTGAGAATGCTCTTTGGCTTGACTACCTGCTTAGGTTTAGCAATCATCGGGCAGCAACTATTTTTAAAAATACCCGGTGTAAGCTTGTTACATTCCAACCCCAGAAATTTAATTAAAGGCATTTTTGTATCTGTTTTAGTTATTGGTGGCTATTGGTTTTTTTACAGTAAATACGAAGACAGGAATATCACTGAGTTGTCAACAAATGGATTTTGGAAAAGATCATTTGCAGGAATAATAACCGGAAGTAGTCTGCAATTGCTTACTATTCTGGTAATTTACCTATACGGCCGCTTTGAGATCGTAGCAATAAATCCAGTCTCAAGTTTAATAATACCATTTACCGTTGCCTTTACTGTTGCTATCCTTGAAGAAATACTGCTCCGGGGGATAGTATTCAGGATTACAGAAGAAAAATGGGGCAGTACGATAGCACTAATTGTATCAGGAGTTATTTTCGGTGGTTTACATCTTATAAATCCTCACGTTACAGTGGTGTCAATTCTGTGTATAATTGTTGTAGGTGTGCTGCTTGGCGCTGCTTATATGTATTATAGAAACTTGTGGGTACCGATCGCCATACACTTTGCATGGAACTTCACTCAAAATGGAATTTTTGGAGCGATAACATCAGGG
>CAXTDO010000239.1:0-8065 GCA_964242315.1 uncultured Flavihumibacter sp. | reverse complement strand
GATGATATCAGTTTCAGATGGGGAGGGATTTGTGTTCAGAAGCGCAACCGAACTCATGATCATACCCGATGCACAGTAGGAACATTGAAAAGGATCTGTTTTAAGGAACGCTTCCTGCACGGGATGCAGCTTGTCATTTTTTTCAAGGCCTTCAATGCTGGTAATCTCCTTCCCTGCGGCTGTGCTTACCGGCGTAATACAGGAACGTGTTGCCTTACCGTTGATCAGCACCGTACACGCGCCGCAAGCCCCTTCTCCACATCCATACTTGCTGCCGGTAAGATCCAACTCATCACGTAATACAGTCAGTAAAGATGCGTCCGGCTCCGCCGATACTTCCTGCATGGCGCCATTGATACGTAGAACCATAATGGTAGATTTAATAATTGTTAGCGGTTAATGGTTGATTGTAAATTTTGGTTCTCATTTTCAATTTCGTAATTAAAAATAATTAACAATTTACAATTGACCATCAACAACTAAAATGTAAGACTGGAAAACCGACAATTTCTTACAACGATCAAAAATAATTAATCGGTCTGCCTGATATAATGCCTTTCAATTCTTACATCATTGTTCTCATAAATTAAAGTTCTTTTTCTTTCATGAGCGTCACGCAGGGCTTCATTACACATGTTGCTCACTTTATGCACGTACTCGTAGCAATTTGCTGAAGCTGATTTTGCAGTGCAAATATCCTGGTATTCCCAGTTCTCGCATTTGGAGGGTTCTTTCTTACATGATGTCAGGAATAATGCTACAACCAGCATCAAAAATAGTGACGTATTAAATGCGATTTTTTTCTTCATAATCTTTTAGTTTGCATGTTTGATGGCTTTCACCAACAAGCCGCATCTATTAAACTAAAAACCTGAAGTTCTTATTGCGGAGAATTTTAGATTGCGGTTGGAATACCGTTAGGACACAAAGGCACGAAGAAACACTAAGAAATTCCTTTGTGTTCCTTCGTGCCTTTGTGTCTTTGTGGCCCAAGAGAGCTATATATCAAGGCCGCACATTATCATGAAGTCGTTGGTGAAAACCTTTCTTACGGGTTCGCTTAACAGGCTGTGGCGGCTACTGATCCATTTATTTACTTTATCGGCACCGTACATATTTATTACCCGTCGCTTGTTTAATATGAAATTCATCTTTCCCCAATGGAGCGTGTAAGCAATGTTTTGCTCTTCGAGTTTAAACCAGATATTTTCGAAGAATTTTCGCGTTACATCAGCATCTATGCCGTCCATTTCCACTACGCAGGTTTTAGGGAAGCAGGTAAAGCCAAGAGTAGCCTGAGTTCCTTTTACAAAACGAAAAGCAAGCGCCCCTGCAAATGGCGTATTTTTATTCAATGCAACCATTAAATCCACTACCCTGAAGAGGTTGGTGCAATCTATTGCAAAGGCAGCGCTGGATACCTGTCCTCGAAAGCGGGTGTTCTTAAAGGTCTCTCCTATTGTTTGTGGCTTTGGCTGCGCCGCTCTTAGTCCCGTTTTAAGAAGGCTGTTTACAAGGGGTTTTATGAGCTTGCTGCTAACATCAGTGCCAACCTTATCAATCACCTGCGATATAATGCTGAGCAGGTCATTCCCGTAGGTAAGTCCGCTCGTAACGGTATTGTGTACCGGCTCATAACCCGGGGGAAAGGGAATCTTGTAAAAGGCACGGATATACATTCCTTTGTTTGGGTTGTTCCTTTCAAATTCATGCGGATTAATTGCAAGCTCCAGATGATATAAAGACTGGTCCTTTGTTTCCTTCGGCCAGCCTGGAATAATTGCGGCCAACTTGATGAAGTCCTGTGTCTGCAGGGCCTCTACCAGCGCATCATTATACACAACATTATCATAACGGTGTTCTTCCAGCAAATATATCGGCGCTGTTTCGAGCAATATACCGTGTATGACACCAAAACTGCCAAAGCTTACTACTGCTGCATTAAACAGGTCATCGTCCCGTTTTATTTCCGCGCCGAGGGCATTGATAAATTCATCAGAAGCTACAGGATTGGATGCCCTTTCAAGCCACACATGTGTGTCGGGACCTGTAACAACATGTAATCCTACGATAGTATCATGAACTGAACCTGTATACAAAGCACCACCATGCGTACCTGTAGAAGTGGCTCCTGCAACTGATTGCCCGTTACTGGCGCCACTGGCTATAAGGCTGCGGCGCGGACTGAAATTGACTTCTATCAGTTCACTTAATTCCAGCAGGGTCATGCCGCATTGCACAAACAAAACATCTTCCTTTGTCTTTCCTTTTGCGAGGTATGCCGGAACCAGGGAACTGTTTCCCAGGCGGAATCGAAGGTTGAGGGCTTTGGTACTGATCATTCCGCCGTTGCAGACGGCAACTTTAGAAAACGACCAGTTATTACCTATTGCTCTCAGCGTTGTTCCGGAAGCAACAGCCTGCTTTATGAGCCATTGAATATTCTTTGTTGTAGCATTATAATCTTCTATTTTAGACGCGTTTGATAGTACCCTCAATGCGTACGATGCGCCCGGCGTATAGTGATGTTTGAAATTCTGGTGCGCATTGCTCCATGGATCTTCAGGTTGAAATAATTCAATCCCTTTTGGCAGATTGGACATATAAACGGTTTAAAGATGGTGGTTACTTTAAGGTTTGAGCTCAGGAAGGAAATATTCAATTGTCAACAATCAATGTTAAATGCACAATAAGCCGGAGTTTTTATTGAATATTGGTTGTTGAATATTGAAAATTTTCCTACCTGAAAATTCGTTTAATTACATTGATAAGTCAATGTCCTATTTCCCCGGTTTCCCTGCATGGCGGTCCGCAGTCCCATTCCAGCTTCTGTGGCACGACGATGCCCAGCGTAACTACTGAAATGATAACAAAGCCAGGACTGGTTTTTACGGTAACTTTACTCAGATTACTTCCCTGCTGGCAACCCGATGACCAGTCTCCCCGTTTTAATAATCCCCATAGAAAGGACCAATGTGTTTTACCTACATGCGAAAGATGTTTGGCCCTTGTTGGCTGGTCCGAATTATAATGAGCCACAACCGTATCGCTAACGGCACACGAGGAGTATACAAAGCAAAAAATTAACAGCGTAAGAATCCGGATACCCAAAAATGAAGATTTGAAAGTCATATCGTATTGATTTAAACAGAAAATAGGGATTGTATCAGTATAGAAAACAATAGCTGACTATAATATCACTTCAATGGGTACCTTCTTATAAAGATATGTTTATGCTTTTATATTGTCAATTGGGGCGAGATAATAAAAAGAGGAAGTAAGAATGCAGTGTTTCCAATTAATATGGGTGTCGTTTAAGGTTTTAGAATCAACATAGGTGCTGCATAAGTGTTGTATATCTGACTGCATACGGCACCTATAAATCGAATTGCCCTTATAGCTTCTTATAAGCGGAAGCATTTAAGCCACACAAGGATTACCATTGATAACCCGCATCTAAATAGAGGCAGTCATACAATAACCATACAATTGAAAGCGTCCTTACGCTTCAATCTAACCTATGAGAATTAATGTATTGATATGTGCTGCCATGCTCTTGCTTGCCGGTTGTTTAAAAACCGATATACCTGCACCAATAAAAGCTGAGAAAGAAATGATCTCATTTACTGTATTCTACGGTAAGGACTCCTGTAAATTTACTATAAACGATAGCACTATCGAAGGTGTTAAACCGGATACATTGGGTAAAGAAAATCTTGTGGCAGCGTTCACTTTCAAGGGCACAAAAGTTACGATGTCGGGAATAGAACAGGTAAGCGGGCTTACAGAAAATGACTTCAGAAAACCTTTGATGTACACCGTAACCGCAGCAGACGGCAGTGTAAAAAATTATAAGGTTATTTTAAAATCTTTCACTGGCCTGCCTATCATCTATATCAACTCACCTTCTATAACTTCCAGAGAAGATTATGTAAATGGCACCATGACTATTTACGGCAATACGGATTATGAACCTGCCGGTTACAAGATCCAGATCAAAGGAAGAGGCAACTCCACATGGGGTCACCCAAAAAATCCTTATAAAATTAAGCTGTCCGATAAAGCCGGGTTATTAGGAATGCCCGCTGACAAGGAATGGGCGTTACTTGCCAATTACTTCGACAAATCTTTACTAAGAAATGACGTTGGATTTGAACTATCAGGATTTATGAACATGGCCTGGACACCCCGCAGAAGGTTCGTGGAAGTATTTCTTAATGGGGCTTATAACGGTAACTACCTGCTCACGGAAACCGTTAAAACCGGCAAAGACCGGTTGAACATCGACGTAATGAACGACAAAGACCCTGCTGATACGCTCAACGGATATTTAATGGAAGCCGACTGGCAACAACAGGCAACACAAACTTTTGTAACACCCGACATTGTAAAGTTCAGTATGAAAGACCCCGAGGTGGTTACCGCGCCTCAATTGAATTATATTACAAAACAGATGTTTAATATAGAATTGCAGGTACTGGACAGTGTTACAGACCTATCATCATTTATAGATATTGATAGCTGGATAAAGTGGACCATCATAAATGAAGTAATGCGCAACAGGGATGCTACACTGTATGGATCTTCTTTCTTTTACCAGGGTGCCCATCAAAAAATATTTATGGGGCCTGTTTGGGACTTTGATTTATCTTCCGGCGGTTACACTGATAACACGGCCACGGGATGGTATGCTACCACATCGAAAATCGTAGGCTTCGCCTTTATATACAATCAGCCATACAAATCACGGTTCAAAGCGATATGGAAAACGTACAAAGACAAAATAGCTTCATTACCGGCGTATATTGACAGTCAAAGAAAGAAATTACAGTTATCTCAAGTACAAAACTATAATAAATGGCCGCTTATGTCAACGCCCGTGTTTGAGGGGCAGGTTGTGTTTCAAACCTACGACCAGGAGGTACAAAACTTAAGAAATTTCCTTACTGAACGGATCAGTTGGATTGATAAGGAGTTGAATAAATAGTTGGATCATATATGGCTGCAATCACCCTGACACTTTTTTTAAACCACAGTGGATATGCAAGAGGTTACACAGAGAGAGTCCTCTGTGTAACCTCTTCCTAACCTCTTGTATTTTCTCTGTGGTTCAAAAAAAAACTCACAATGCTATTCCATAGAAAGTATACGCACCGGCCCCAGCAAACCCGATGGCAGCAGCGGCGAACCGGCATTATAGAAAGGCATGGTGGTATAGGTAAATTTCTTTTCAGTACCGGGTTGCCGGTCGCCGATAAGCCGGTTAACCCATAGGTTGGTCACCTTAACCAACACGGTATTTTCGCCAGCTTTGAGTGCATCCGTCACATCCACCCTGAAGGGTTTCTTCCAGACGATACCCAAAGATTTTCCGTTAATAATAACTTCTGCAAGATTCTTTACATCACCGAGATCCATCCACAGGCGGGCATTTTTTTTGAACCAGGCTTGTGAAGCATTGATTGTTTTGAAATAAGTTCCTGTGCCTGAAAAATATTTAACTCCTGCATTGGCATTGCTTGTCCATGAGGATAGCTGGTCAACCGAAATCTCCGAAGGTGCGCCCAGATCTTTTTGAAAATCCAGCTTCCAGCTTCCGCTTATTTCGGTTACAACAGTTTCTTTGAATGGAGCAATGTTACGCGAAGCACTGGCAGTGTTTTCTTTAAACACTACAAATACGGCGTCGTTAGGTGCCAGGCGCAGCGGCACCTTTGTGTGGCCATCCGAAAATTCATAGGAACTTTGTTCCATAATGCCTGTCTCAGGATGCCATATTTCAACGGTTTTACCCGATACCCTGAAAGTTGCTTCTATGTTTTCGGTTTTATCACTGCGATTGTTCACCCAGTAAAATTCCTGCTGAGGTGTTTTGCGGTGTACGTAAAGTAATGACGTGTTGTCGGGCGCTTTTTTATACTCAAAATCAGGAGTAATTTTAAGATCGTCCAGTACCTGGCGGATGGACATGCCCGTATATACTTTACCGTTTCCTACCTTAGCATTCCCGGGTTTCCATATCTCGTTTACAATGTTATTAAATTCCGCGTGGTTGTCGCCCGAGCTAGGGCTTGCTACCGGTTTGGGTCCAACTATCACGGCGCCCGACTTCACTAACAGGCTGATTTTCCTTAACACTTTCAAAGTCATTTGCCTGGAATTGGAATCCAGTGCCAGCACGCGATAGCTCATACCACTTGGCGTTACAATGTTTCCGTTTTTTACGGTTAACAGATTTATCAAAGCATCGGCGTTCACAAAGTCGTAATTATATCCTTCGGGAACGTCGGGTAGTTTTGTTGCAAACAGTGAGGTGATATTGTTGTCTTCCCCATAATAATAAATTACATCAGCAATAAATTTTCCCTGTTGAAGCATGTAGCAGCTTCTGGCGAGGTAAGTGGTCCAGGCTTTTGCTTGCTCCGCCCACGTTTCGTGGCGGTTGAACCATTGGCCAAAGGGCCCGAGCCCGAGCCCCGGAATTTTATCATCGGTAGGCTGGTGTACGGAAGTATGAATCACAAACCTGTTCAGGCCATTTGCCAGTTCCAGGTCTGCGGTAGGTTTCAAACGTTCGGGTGAATACGACCATGCATTGCCGATAGCGGTAAGTGATTCGGCAGCTACCAGGTTTTGTCCGTAAATGTGTGCCACGGAAGCCGATTCGCGAATATCGGCTTTATACCCGGTTCCATCACCGCCAATTGCACCAGGAGTCCACATGGCAGACATAGGGATGTCTGCTTTTCGTTTCACTTCCATTCCATCGGCAATCAGCGCCCGGCGATCTTCGTGCGATTCTGAATACCGCTTCATCCCGCGCTTGTGAAGCAGCGTTGTTAGCTGGTCGTAATGGTATTCGGCTACCAGTTCGCTGAGTGTTTTGCGAAAGTCCCAAAGGAAATGATCGCTTTCCTCCGCACTGTTTATGATATGCCCGGTTAGCACGGGCATCCATTTAAGCAGGCTGTAACCTCTACGTTTTTGAAATTCTGCCATCAGGTTATTGGTCCAGTTTTGTACTGCGGCTTCCCAGCTATCGGTAACCATGAATTGCAGGCCACCGTTATTCCCCATTAAGTCACCGGTAGCATTTTTATACTGGTCCAGGTAATTGGTAAAATAACTTTTCACGGCAACCGGATCAAGCTTATCTACTTCCAGGCCGGTTGCTTCCGGCGATGCCGGATGATTTTGTTTGCCGGTTAACGAATATCCGAAACGTATTATGTTCCAGTTACCTGCGGGTGGCGTCCAGTTCAGCATACCGGCTTCATTCATTTTTCCTGAAAGATCAATCACATCTCCAAGCTTAATAACATCGTCAGATGGAGGAGTAACATAAGCATAAAGATCTGCTGATGTTGCAAAAGCAGCCTTTTCTTCGAACCTGTTGATACGGGAAACCGGGTGCAACACAATTTCAGCGATATCAGTGCCAGGCGGTGCTTTTGGAGCTCCGCCACCTGTTCCCAGCATTGCACCGAAATTAGGAGGGGCTGGAGGATTCTTAAATGTTACCCGAAAATATTTTGCGGTAGTAGCAGGAATAGCAATAGTTGTTTGAAGCACTCCACCGGCAGGTATAAATGTCACCTGTTTAAATTGGCTGCCATCGTCGCTTACTTCCAGCGACCGGTTATCTTTCATGTCTCCAAATAAACCGAATGGTCCTTTATCACCTCCCCCTACAATAGTTATGGCTTTGATGGTTTGAGGCTTTTCAAATGCAAATTGTATCCATGCTGTTCCTTTTAAAGTATCCGAAGGCAGCAGTTGCGCAGTGGCCACGTCACCATCTGTAAGCTGAGCCAGGTTAAAATTTCCACCGCTTGAAGTTATTACGGGTTGGAGGGTAAGTAAAGAAACATCCGCGTCGGGTAACTTGTATGCGATAACGGTAATGTCTTTATAATACTCAGGTGGTGCTTTTACTTCGGCACTCAGGCTAAGTCCGCCCTGAACAGGCAGGTTTTGAAACGTGCCGGTAGTAGTAGACGGTTTTGGAAGGTTGCCGTTAAAAGGTTTGCCCCCTGCCACACGGGTTTCGCTCCATACTATTTTT
>CAXTDO010000238.1:0-8073 GCA_964242315.1 uncultured Flavihumibacter sp. | reverse complement strand
CTCCGTGGACCTCCGTGCTACCCTCGGCTTTTCCTCCGTGGTTAAAAAAACTCTCAAATCGAAAACTACCATTTAATCTTAATAACCTCCGACCCGGCGAGTAAAAAAGCGCCGGCACCATACACTTCCCAGCTCTCGGCGCTGAAATTACGTTTGGGATCGCCGCCGATAGGCTGTACCCAACCTACACGGCCCTCAGGAGAAACCAGGGTGTTCAATCCAACCCACGCTTTCTTAACAGCAGGAAGGTATTTTTCTTTATTCAATATTCCTTTGTTAATCCCCCATGACAGTGCATAGCAGAAAAACCCCGAGCCACTACCCTCTCCACCCGGATAAGACGCAGGATCAAGCAGGCTTGCACGCCACAGCCCATCTTCCTGCTGCAGCGAAATAACTTTCTCCGCCATTTCCTTATAGATGTTAAGGTAATAAGCCCTGCTCTGATTATTTTTAGGAAGCTCTTCCAGTACGCGTACCAGTCCGCCCATAACCCAGCCATTGCCGCGCGACCAGAAAATTTTCTTTCCGTTGGCTTCCCTTCTTCCCTCACCTTTAGCATTGATCAAATAATTGGAATCGCGTGCAAACAGATGTTCTTCTTTGCTGTACAACAGGTCAACAGTTTGTTTAAAGAGTGAGTCGTTCAGGGAAAAATAGCCGGGATCTTTTAGCGTGACACCTAATTTTATCAGCGTTGGCGGAGCCATAAACAGGGCGTCGCACCACCACCAGGTAATGCCATGCTGCGCTACTTCATGGCCGGGAACGGTACGCATCTTTTGCACGGTATCAATCGTCGACTGAATCATTTTTCTGTCTTTCTTAATTCTGTACATATCGATATAAGTCTGGCTGATAGCGATATCATCCGCATGATCATAACGGCGGCCCGGCGACCATCCCGTACGTTCACCTAATGCAAGCAATGAATCGTAAATAAGTTTTGATTTCAGCGTGTTATAAGCGGCTACCACACCGGCATAGAAAGCGCCATTTGTCCAGTCGGTCGACGGGTGTTTGGGATTATTCAGTTGCCAGCCGGCTACCTTAGTCATTGTTGATTTAATGTATGCAGATTTGAATACATCTTCTGCCGGTAACTTCCTAACCGGATCAGGCTTTGTTTCATTATAATTATGGTACCATGAAATGGAAACAATGCTGATAATGATCAATAAAATGGTGTAAAGAGAACTTTGTTTTTTCATACTTAAAATTTTGTTCCTGCAATTACCAGGCAACCAGGCAATCTTTTTAAATTTTGTTAGTGGTAAAAATAAGATGTTTGTTTTTGGTTATTATCATACACTGTTTTATTTATCTTTAACGTGGGGGAACGACCTGGCGGTCGTTCCCCGTTTTGAATATTTAAACTGGTACTTAATTAATATCAACTATGACCGACGAAGCAATTTGTAAAGATATCAGGGATATAACCGTTTTAAAAACGGCCAAGAAACACGTGTGCGAAGAGTGTATCAAAACAGGAGACAAATGGGTTCACCTACGTACCTGCCAAACATGCGGCATTACGTTATGCTGTGATACTTCTAATAATAAACACATGACAAAACATAACACCCAAACCTCCCACCCCGTTGTTATTTCATCAGAACCGGGCGAGAAGTGGATGTATTGCTACAAGGATAATTTAGTAGTTGAATATGATTAAGCGGTCAGCAGTTAGCAATTTCCAGTGTTAAGTTAATTCTAATCGAACGTATCCTACTTTTCATTCAAACAGTTTTTAACCACAAAGTAAAAGCCGGAGTTTAAGAAGAGGTTACACGGAGGACGCCTCCGTGTAACCTCTTCTTAAACTCCGGCTTTTACTCTGTGGTTATGGAAAATATTTAGCTCAACACTAAAATACTATTTGCCCCCTTATCTCTCCACCAGGATTCTTTGGTGTATGAATATTGATATAATAAAATCCTGATAGCAGGCTATCTTCTTTGATCATGTTGCCATCTATTTTCACAGAGTCTGTAAAACTGCCTTTGGTTTCTTTAACAAGTACCCCTGACAGATCTTTTTTAACTCCGGCATTTACTCCTGCCGGGGCAGTTCCGTGAATATGCGCCATCGTTGGTTTATCGGTTAAACCGCTATAATTGACCGTGTAAGTAAGCATGTGACTGTCTTTATCATACTTAACATCTGCCGTGCCACTTGCCGTACTGTTGTTTACCGGAACCTCATTGCTTGCACTCAGTGTGAGCCCCGTTTTATTCATTACGTTACTTGAACTTGCAGGCATATCGGTAGAGGTGGTACCGGGTGCCGTGATACTGTCTTTTGTGGTAGTTTCTTTACTGGTGCTGCTTTCATTGTTACACGCTGCCAGTAAAACCAAAGAAGCTGTCATTGCTGATAGAAGGAATCGTTTCATGATTGTTTGTTTTATTGTTGTGAAATATGCTTTTGCCAAGTGGATGAAATAAATATCCAGGTTACATTAAACTGTGAGGCAGTTCTTTTCAGCATCACGTATACACATAAACGAATATGCTTCAACATCAAATATACCTATCGCTCTACCATTACCTTATCGTACGGGCATCTAAAAATAAGAAATAAAGAAATATCATTTCAGCTTGTTTTATTTATTCGTTTCCAGGAAATAATATTGCCTTTGTTGAGTAATGATAATAAGTGATAAATTCGTCATTCGTTGTACCATAAAAATTGTAGCTATATGAAAAAATCTCAGTTCAACAGGCGCAGGTTTATGAAAGAAGCCGCAACCACTGCCGCAGGAATGGTGGTATTTTCCGGCTTATCCAAAGACTCACTGGCAGCAACCAATCATCCACAGATATTTGAGGATATCCATGAACAGCTTATTAATCCAATAGCAGACCGTATAAAATTTTCTGTAATAGGCATCAATCATGGACATATCAATTCGCAGATTGAGGCGGTAAAAAGAGGCGGCGGTGAATTTGTTTCTTTTTATGCAAAAGAGCCCGAGCTCGCGGCTCCCTTTGCCAAACGGTTTCCACAGGTAAAACAGGCTTCCAGTGAAAAAGAAATACTTGAAGACAAAACCATTCAACTGGTGCTGAGCTCAGGCATACCGGCAGACCGCGCACCCCTTGGCATACGAGTAATGCGTGCCGGCAAAGATTATATGTCTGACAAGCCTGGCATCACCTCGCTGGAACAGCTTGCTGAAGTGCGGCGTGTTCAAAAGGAAACAAAACGTATCTATTCCATCATGTACAGCGAACGCCTTGAAAACAGGGCAACCGTTAAAGCAGGCAACCTGGTTAAACAAGGCGCTATCGGCAAGGTGATTCAAACGATAGGTCTTGGTCCTCACAAGGAAACACCTAAAACAAGGCCCGAATGGTTCTTTCATAAAAAAAACTTTGGCGGTGTGATTACCGATCTTGCCTCTCACCAGTTTGATCAATATCTCTTCTTTACGGGATCAACAAAAGCGGAGATAGTGGCTTCACAAGTGAGAAATGTGGCTCATCCTGAATACCCGGATTTCGAAGACTTTGGCGACGTAATGTTGCGCGGCGATGGCGGTACAGGATATATAAGAGTAGACTGGTTTACACCGGAACAATTCCCTGTATTTGGCGATGGAAGGTTAACTATTCTTGGTACCGATGGCTTTATCGAGATCCGAAAATATATTGACATCGGCGGCAAAGCCGGAGCCAACCATCTGTTCCTGGTGGATAAGAAAGGCACTACTGCTATTGATTGCAGCCAGGAACCGCTTCCATACGGACCACAATTGGTGGATGACGTACTTAACAGAACAGAAACTGCCATGACGCAGGATCATTGCTTTCTTGCTATGGAATTGGCGTTGAGAGCGCAAAAGCAGGCGCAGCGGGTGTAACACCAGGAACAACCTGTGAGGTTTTTGGAAACCTCACAGGTTGTTCCAATTTATTGCCACAGCCAAATCAGTTACAACCCCCGGCAGTTCCAACTTCATCACTTCATCATTCACCCATTCAAATATTTTAATGGCCGTACCGGATACCGTATCCCAAAGTGTTACAACATAAATTCCGGGTTTCAATAGGGGAATAGTGACATGAAACGGTTGGGCCTTAGCATCTTTACGCAACAGTTTGTTTTTACCAACTGCGTTTGTGCGTAACAGCCATATAATCGTTTGCTGGTAATCTCCACATGCAAAAACCGCAAGACCAGGATCGGTTAGCGTAATTTCCAAATTCAGGTTTACGCGATTGAATTGCTCCCATGAAATCAATGGCAGAAACCTGCTCAGCGCAAGCTGCGCACTTCGCATGCCCGTGGTTAGTATGTGCGGATACCTGTAAGGCCAGCGCATGCCGCCTCCTGCGCCGCCGGAAGCTACATGTGCCCATTGTATGTGCCGGAAGTACTCGTCATCGAATTCAATCCGCAGCGTTTTACCATGACTGTTAAACGTTTTTATCGGACCATGCTCACTGTCAAAGAAAGGACGGTTATCTTTTAATTCCTTTATTACCTGGCGGGTTATACGACCGGTGGCGAGGGCGGCGTCAACGGTATTCCTGGGATTGTCGATGCTGTTGTGCTCATACAAATGTATGGTAGCAAAGTCAAGCGCTTTATGATGGAACACACTTTCTGCAATACGCGGATCTTTTTGCAGCACCGGACTAAACACGGAAACGGTTTGAGGATGCGCCGTGCCATGCAATTCCATTTCCGTTTTGCGCAAAAAGTTTCCGATATCATCAATAAAATCAAAAAAGCCTTTAGTAGAGTTGCCGCCATGTGAAGGCCGTATTTCGTTCCATAGGTCCCAGCCAAAAAGCACACCGCTGCCACCCCACCGCTTCGTAGCAAAATATAAACGTTCTTTTATAAGATTACGCGTGCCAGGGCAAAGCAACCACTGAGAACGTTTACTACATGGACCATTGTTGACCTGATTATATGGATGATGCAACCAGCGGCGCCACATCCAGAAAGTATCGTAGGGAGTTAGAAGGATTCTTATCAGGTACTTTTCAGCCAGTGCAAATATATCATCCCACAGACGCACCATATTATTTTGAAAACAACCGGCCGGTTTTTCCAGGTAACGGTTTTCACCCTGGCAGTATTCCAGCATCAGCCTTATACAATTTACACCATATGAGGAAAGCATGCTGAAATAAGACTCAACAGCCTGCAAATCTTTGCGGCGAAAAGCACCCGCCAAATCGGGCCAGGTAATCGCATCGTTCTGGCCTACCGGGGTCCAGGACTCACCCTGCTCTGTAACAAAGTAAGGACTTCCTTTTATAACTTTAATCCAGGAAAGACTGCTATCGTTATGGGGCAGCCGCTTTTTATCTTCAACAGGAACGGGCTGTTCAAAGTTGAAGCTTCCCTGTATGCTGGTGGGTGTTTGGGGCATGGTATAAAGATAGCTGATGCCCATTATAACTCAAAGGGCCACAAAGACACGAAGGCACAGAAAGATTTCTTAGTGTTCCTTCGTGCCTTTGT
Source organism: uncultured Flavihumibacter sp. (assembly GCA_964242315.1). GTDB lineage: Bacteria > Bacteroidota > Bacteroidia > Chitinophagales > Chitinophagaceae > JADCRZ01. Next base: position 2,592 of record CAXTDO010000238.1, on the reverse strand, counting down.
GGCTTAACTACACCCTTAACGATAACTCTAGGTCAGGCTTCGTCTTTAACGAACTTCATTGAAATAGAATTGACGCAGTGCCTGGTATTCTTGGCAGTAAGCCTTTCACCTTTAAAAACATGTCCGAGATGGCCACCGCAATTGTTGCAAATGATTTCAATGCGTCTTCCGTCAGCATCCGGCACTTGTTTTACTGCACCCGGGATCTCATCGTCAAAGCTTGGCCAGCCGCAATGTGAATCGAACTTATCTACGGAACGATATAATGGCGCATCGCAACGGCGGCAAATATAAGTACCGCTTTCTTTATTATCAGTGTATTCGCCTATAAATGGCCGCTCAGTGCCTTTTCTGATAATCACTCTTTCCTCTTCCGGCGTCAGATCATTATATTTCATGGTAAAAAATTATGGAGTTACAACAAATGTACTTTAAACTGTAAATAACAAACTGCAGGTTTGAAAGTTCATTGGCATTTCGGGTTTAACCTGGAGAAGCTCATTCGCTTCGCCAGGTTGAACCCGAAATTTTGTATTTTTAAAAAAATTACTTCATGACACCAGCTTCAAAATTGACTGTTATTCTGTTCGCTTTCTTCATTCTTGTTTCTTTTGCTTCCTGCGATCAAAATACCCGATCTACTACCTCAGAAAATCCAGACTCCATGTTTGTAAAGAAAATGTCTGCTGACAGCAATAGCACTATGCCTGTTCATACACCAAAAGATTCTACCGCAAAAATTCCTAATGCATACGATTCATCAAAGAAATAATAAGACTATTTTACCAACTCCAACACCAGCGCAGTTTTAGGGGGCAGTTTCAATGAGTTCAGATTACTTACCTGTTGGGTGATTACATTGCGTGCAGATGAGAAACCGTTAAGGCGTTCGGTAAAACGAGCCGTATCCATGCTCATCTCTTTGTCATTTGTATTTGTGGCGATCATTATGGTTTTGTTTGCATCGTATCGAAAGTAAACATATACCCCTTGTTGCGGCACGTACTGCATCAGCTTGCCCGAATGTAATGCCGGTGTGGTTTTGCGGTAGTTTGCCAGTTTCTTCACATAATCGAAAGCTTCATTCTCTTTTGTGTTCCGGCCATCGGCATTGAATTTATTTTCCTTGTTGCCTGCAAAGCCACCGGGGAAGTCGAGCCGCACTTCGGCGTCTGTGGGGTTTTTAAAATTCTTCATTAGTATCTCAGTACCGTAGTACCAGGAAGGTATCCCGCGGGTAGTTAACAGCCATGTGACGCCCATTTTATATTTGTTAAAATCTTCACCGATCACAGATAGAAATCGGTCCATGTCGTGGTTATCCAAAGAAGTGACCAGCTTCAGGGGATCTACATATATCACGTCCTGGGCTATAGTCTGATACAGCCGGCTAACACCTTCATCCCAGCCGAAGTTTTGTTTTAAAGCGTCGTTGATGGCATAGTTCAATGGAAAATCCAGCGTACCCGGTATATTGGTTTTGAAAGGGAAATTAACATTGCTCTTCACGAAATATGACAGTGACAAAGGACTGGAAGCGGTGGATTCACCAAAGAGATGAATGTTAGGGTACTCGGTTATCAATGCCTGGTTGCAACGATTCATAAATGCCAGGTCGTTGTACTTATATGTGTCGATACGCCAGGCATCCACACTAAACATTTCTGTTGACCATATGGCATGCTGGATAAGATAGTTTGCCAGAAACGGGTTCCGTTGGTTAAGATCGGGAAGAAAGGCGGTGAACCATCCATCCGAAAGCAGCTTGCGGTCTATGGCAGCGCTATGAATATCATAAAGCGCTTGTTCCTTATGAGAGCTGCCGGTATAAACGGGCCAGTTGTTCAGCCAGTTTTTCGACGGAAGGTCTTTATACAACCAATGATCGTCGCTGATATGATTGTACACCGCATCCTGGATCAGTTTCATGCCACTCTGGTGAACTTCTTTGGCAAATCTGATGTAGCCTTCGTTTCCGCCAAAGCGCTTGTCTATCTTATAATGATCGGTAAAATGATACCCGTGATACCCTGCCTGCATCTGGTTAGGGCCTTCATTCTTTAACGCCTCATCATTTTCAATCACGGGAGTAAGCCACAATGCCGTAACGCCTAACTCTTTAAGATAGTCAATATGATCTGCGATTCCTTTAAAGTCGCCGCCATGCCGCAGGTAAGGATTTTTGGTGTCGGCATTCGGATCGGCCATTGTGGAGAACTTGTCATTTGAGGTATCGCCGTTGGCAAAGCGATCGGGCATGAGCAGGTAGATAAAATCCGCAGATGTAACGCCGGTGCCTTTTACTTCTTTTGTACGTGCTTTCAACTCATAGGTTCTTGTAATTTTTTGTGATCCCGATTTGCCGGTTACTTCAAACATGCCGGGTTTGGCTGATGGAGTTATTTTTAAATCAAGGAATGCGTAGTTAGGATTTTCTACTTTGTTGGTTTTTATCAATTGCACGCCGGGATAGCTGATGGAATAAGTCAGTGTTCCGGCATTAGGTCCGTATACAAGCAACTGCAGGTTTGGGTTCTTCATTCCCACCCACCAGTTGGTTGGGTCTATGCGTTGGATGGCTGGCTGTGAATA
>CAXTDO010000237.1:0-8083 GCA_964242315.1 uncultured Flavihumibacter sp. | reverse complement strand
GGGGCTACCCGATGATCCTGAATTCCGATCAGCTATAATAAGCTATCTTGAATGGGGAAGCCGACTGGCAGTGATCAATTCCAGAATACAGGAAAATCCAATCGTTGAATCCGAGCCAATGCCTAAATGGGGCTGGGGCGAAACCGGCGGACCCTATCAACCTTAACTATCAGGTATAAGGTATCAGGTATGAGGTATGAGCAATTAAAAATCGCTCTATCACATACCCCATACCTCATACCTCATCAATATGCCGCCAGTCCGGCAGCGAAAGGGGGCATCCCGGCAACTTCTCCCAGACTCAACAATCTTCCCTTTGGCAGCACCTGGTACTGACTGATAGAATGAGATACCGAATTCATGTTATAAATATATTCAGCATTTCCACTTAATACAATATCTGTTGGGGAGGTTCCGGATTTAGCAACTGAAGCATCCACCAACTCCAGTTGGTTTTTAGCTCCGATATGTACTGATGAAATCGTATTACTCATGGCATTGGTAGCATAAGCATACTCCTGGTCCTTTGTTAATGCAACCCAGCATACTGATGTTTGTTGTGTAGGCAGCGCACTGGAAAGTGAAGTAACACCGGTAACACCAATAGTAAGCGAACTGATCACCGATTGCATGGCACCACCGCCAAATGCATTGGTAATGATCAATTGATTGTCTCCGGCGATGGCAAAGCCAAACGGTGTTTCGGCATAAGCCGGATTTACTACAGGCGCTTCCGCAGTGCCGGTACTTGTAATTTTAAAAGTGCAGATTCTATTAGTGTTCTTTTCAGTGACTATCACATGCGATCCGTCTGGCTGAAACATAATTTCTGCCGGACCGGCGTCGCCCTTGCTTAATGGCTGTGTTGATCCTGGTATCATTTCCAGACCTCCCGAATTGGAAACTTTGAATCCGCAAATGTTACCACCGCTATTTACTACGTACAACCACGATTTAAACACCGTTAAGCTTACCGGCATGGTACCTCCTGAACCAATGGTGGACATTAAAGCGAGGTTGCCGTTGGAGGAAACTTTAAAGGAAGAAATGCTGTTGTCGCCCGCATTCACGGCGAACAATAACATGTTGCTTTTGTCGAACACTACAGAGCCCTGCGATCCTAACCCGGCTCCCATACCCTTGCCTCCGGAACTAACCATACTACCATAAGTTAACATGCCATTCATGTCCTGCTTGTATATGAGGATGCTATTCTTTGCAGCATCGTTACTCATGGTGTATACATAACCTTTAACACCGGAGTTGCCTTTGTCGAAAAAATCGCCGAGCTTGTTACAGGAAATTAAAAATATTCCTGCCATAGCAAAAATAGTAACAGATAAAATTTGAAATACTTTCCGCATAAAAATTGATTTTTTGTGAATGGATTGATTGTGATGTAAAAATTTTGGATATAAGCAATAAGCTGTCAGCCGTCAGCTATCAGCGACGTAATACCAATAGATATAGTTATTATGAAAGTGCAGTAAAAATCAACGGAACCTTTATAAAAATTGCAGCATCCTAACGACGTTAGTTATAACCGTTATAGTATTTATTAATGGCAACTACATTAAAATAGCTGGAAGTTTCTTTGTGCCTTCGAGTCTTTGTGGCTCATCTTCTGAAAAAGTGCACTACTCCTATATTCAAACCGGAACTAAACACAGGCATGCTTCCCATTCCGGTTTTTCTTAGTGGAATACTTTTGTACGGTTCAATCCTTATATTATTTGATCTGCTTAGTATGCGGTCGTACCCTGCACTTAACCTTACCTGTGAGGCGATGGTAATATGATTTTCAGGATACATGCCCATCTGGTTATCTTTTATTCCATTGAGCATGGTCTGATAATGATTTTTTTCCCGGAGGTAAATGTTTGATAATATTCCGCCGGTAACAAACAGCCCGGTACGTTGCCTTTGCAACACATTGTATCTGATAGTTACCGGTATTTCGAGGTTGGTAGTCTGTCCATCAAGCGTAAGGATCTCCATGCCCGCCGGCATGTATGATAACATCCTGCTCATCTTAAAATAGCTGCCCTCACTAAAATAATTATTTTTACCAAGCGTTAGGCCCGACTCTACACTAAGTTTCGAATTCAACCGATATCCTGCCAATACTCCTCCGCGAAAGCCGCTCCTGGTGCTTGTTTGAGAGCCAACCCTGCTCCATTCGGGCGCCCCGGTCAAGCCAAGATATAATCCTTTTGTATCCTGTTTGCTTGTAGCGGAAATTTTTACCGGTGCCAGATGTAAACCCGGTTCTATGATAGCATAGGGCAATATCAAGGACATTCTTCTTACTTCTGATTGTTGTAGAAAATGCGCTTCTACAGGAATTACTCCGTCAGTAACTGCTGGTAACACTGACAAGGCCAGCCCACGATTCTGGCTGAAATTGCCATGATGTTTAAATAAGCTATTTTTCTTTTTTTGGCTGATGTTATTTCCTTTTGCCAGTGTTTGAGAAAAGGCAACATCATTTTTAGGATGAGGCTGATCATTCTTACTCTTAACAACTGTTGCTTCTTTCAAAGAAAACGTATTGCCTTGTTTAACAGGAGCTTTACCCGAGACTTCATGTGTATCATCAGGGCGGGCTTTTAAAGTGCCGGCCTTTGTTATAAGATTCCGGGAATTTAAAATATAATTTTCTTTTGAACTGATGTAATATTTCAATCCGTACAAGATAAGAAAGCACAATAGGGCAGTTAGTAAAGCACGAAAATCTACCTTGTTTTTAGTCTTTGCAACGGGAGGTTCTACCGGTGTAGCGTCCATCTTTGCAAAAACTTTTTCAAAATCATCCTCATCCATTTTAAGCGGATAATGTTCCCCTGCCTTACGGAACAAATCATCCATATCATGATCTAAATGCTGCATACAACTGCACCCTCCTCCTGCTTTATAAACTTTTGCAATAACACCCTTGCTCTTGACAATGCGGACTTTGATGCACCTATTGAGAACTGCAACGCATCAGCTATTTCATAGTGCGAATATCCGTCAATAACGTACATATTAAAAACGATCCGGTATTGTGGCGGCAACCTTTTAATGCAGATGATCAGATCTTTATATAACAGCAGTTGATCCGCCTGCTGATTATTGTCCTGGGTATCCCACACATGCTCGGGAATACCTCCGATCTCAGGAAGCATTTTCGACTTCCGCAACTCATCAATAGCGGTATTAATCATTATTTTACGGATCCAGCCCATCAGCATTTTTTCCAGGTCTTCCACATCCTTCCATTTGAAGGTAGAAAAATGATGAAACAACTTTACAAAACCGTCATGCATTACATCGGTAGCTTTTTCATAAGTATAAATATACCGGAACACCGTTTTCAATGCAAAGCCCCGGTAGCGCTCATAAGCCAGCTTCTGGTATTTATGGTCGTTAGAGACACACCCATTTATTATGTTTATAATATCATCCAATTGCTGACATACTGTTTAAATTTGTTGCTCTGATATATAAATACGAAGGTTTTAAGAAATGGTTGCAGGATACAAAATTAATTCCAGTAAGCGTACAGAAGCTACATACGTTTCACCGTAGCGTAATCAACATAAGCGTGTTTGCCAACAACTGACCTGTGTAATGTTAATTTATAATCACCGGCCGATGTTTGAATCGTTTCTTCTTTCACATTGGATACAACGCCGGAAGACTTCCCAGTCAGTAGTTCACTCATCACCCTGCCGTCCATCGCCGCAGGCACCGGCATTTTATAGAGATGCAATATGGTAGGAACAATATCCACATTAGACGTAGGCACTTCACTTACATATGATTTTTTGAAAGATGGCCCGGAAGCCAGTAAACCGATATGTACTTCATACGGACTCAAACTACCATGCCCGGCAACACCTTTCGAGAAACTGGAACCGGCATATCCCGCAGCATTCTTATTATCATTCCAATTCACATCCACCAGCATATCGCCGGAACGTTGCAGGTGATCCCAATGAATAGATGCAAATGAAAGCGTGCCTTCCACAGAACCCAGCATATCGCCCGGCTTTGAACCCTTTGTAAAAATAGCGCCTACCCATTGCTGTGACTGCAACGCTTTTACGATCGCCTGGATTTTCTCCCGGTCATGGTTCTTTACATATACAGCGCCACCTGCCAGCACTACGTCTTCAGATTTGGCATCGGCCTTTAAACCTTTTTTGATTAAAAAATCACTCAGGCTTTCTTTGCCCATATATGTTACAAAGCCATGATCAGTAGAGATGATGATATTGAATGATTGGATAAGATTTCTTTCTTTAAGTGTTGATATGATCCGGCCAAACTGCTCATCAACAATGAGGATAGATTCCATAGCTTCAGCCGAACCGATGCCATTGCTATGGGCAGCACCATCCGGATCGGAATACCAGATGGCACTTACCAGTGGGGCATCAGCACCGAGTGCTGTTTTAAAGAAAGCATCGGTGATCCATTTGTGACGGGCTATGTTATTCTTTGCCTCCGGTGGTGCAGTGCCGATAATTTTTTCAATAGAATCTTTTTGAGAAACCGGTAAAATCATATCGGTATTGATGATCATACCGCTGCTCACCGTATGATTTTGAAGCAATGCCTGACCTGTAGATCCGGAACTGAATACCATCATCTTCTTACCTGCTTTTGCCAGTATTTCACCTAAGGAAATAGCGGTAAGCAATTTGCCGTTCTCTGATACAGCTATTTTATCAAGATCGGAAGCCTCTCCCGTATTCAATGCGCTGTTACTGCTCACCTTTGGAAAGTAAACAGAGTTGCCCATAATACCATGGGTACCGGGATAGCTGCCCGTTGAGTAGGAAGACGAGTTTACACGCGTTACCGTAGGAAACACGCTATGGTGCCTGTTTCCATAACTGGCTGTTTGTTTGAAAGCAAAAAGGTTGGGCATGGCTTCTTTGGTAATGTAGTCGGGCCGCAGGCCATCAAAGAAAACAATCAGTGTTCTTATAAGAGGAGCATCGGTTTTTGGACTGCCTTCAGTTTGCTGGGCTTTTACTGCCAGAATCGGAAAGAAAAGAATTATGCAAAAATAAATTGCGAATTGTTTAGTCATTCCTGAAATTAATTATTCTTCTTAATAACAGAAAAGTATTGTATGGTTAAGTCTGGTATGAAAGGAAGTAGCTAAGCCTGTAAGTGTTTTTTAACCGCAGAGAGCACAGAGGGGAAACACAGAGGGCGCAGAGGGTTTTCTCTGTGCCCTCTGTGTTTCCTCCTCTGTGCTCTCTGCGGTTAAAAACTGTCCTTCGGTTTCAGAAATTATTTATCACAATACAAATTCTTAAAATAAAATCTTAACTTAAATAACTTTCCCTTTAACGACTGCTTTCTTTCCTGCCATCTGATGATTTTTTAACCAAAAGCAAACTGCAATGAGAAACGAAACTTTCGTAAAAAGTTGCCTTCACCTGATTATCATCTTCATGGCTTGTGCAACATCTGTCACGGCACAGGTTACTACCGCAACATTGAGTGGAATTGTAAAAGATGCTTCGGGCGCTCCACTACCTGCGGCGACTGTACTTATTGAATTTCCTGATGCCGGTGTAAAACAATCTCTTACTACAAAAGGTGATGGAAGATTTACGCTGGCTAATCAAAGAGTAGGCGGTCCTTATAAAATTTCCGTTAGTCATGTTGGTCAGCAGAATACACTCACTCAGAACATTTATCTTGAGCTGGGACAAAATAACTTCGTAGAAATCGCTATGTTAAACAAGAGCACCGAGTTGGAGAACGTAGTGGTAAGTACAGGCATCGGTTCAAAAATATTTGATAACAAAAGAACGGGCGCTTCAACCAATATCAGTAATACGGCCCTACGTAATCTGCCTACCATCTCGCGTTCTGCGGACGATTATTTAAGACTGGCGCCTTCCGCATCCGCTACTTATAACGGATTATCTTTTGCAGGAAGAAACGGACAGTACAATAACTTTTCGGTGGATGGCGCCGTCTTCAACAATCCTTTCGGTCTTGATGCACCAACGCCCGGCGGACAAACCAACGCGCAACCAATTTCATTGGATGCCATTGAGCAGATACAAGTGAACATCGCTCCATACGACGTAACGCAGGCCGGTTTTACCGGCGCCGGTGTTAATACGGTAACCAAATCGGGCAGTAACAAATTTTCGGGAACCGTGTACAGCTTTTACCGGAACCAGTCACTAACAGGTAAAAGTGTTGAAAAAAACAAACTGGTTGTACCAGAGCTGAATCATTACCAGGGTGGATTTGCCTTGGGCAGACCGATAGTAAAGGACAAGCTTTTTTACTTCGTGAATTTTGAAACCGAACAACGAAGTGATGAAGCTTCCAGCTACAAGGCGCAGAACAGTTCCAACACCGGAAAGACAAATACTTCCAGGGTGCTGGAATCGGATCTGCAGTCCGTGGGCCAGATATTACAATCACGCTTCGGCTATGAAACCGGTCCTTACCAGGGCTATACGTTGAAACAACAAAACTATAAGTGGCTTGCTAAAATTGACTGGAACATCAGCAACATACATTCGCTTTCCTTTACTTACAACGGACTTGATGCAAGCCTGGGAAAACCGGCACATCCCAGCGCTATCCGGCGCCGGGGGCCCGACTTTACCACGTTGCAATTTCAGAATTCAGGGTATAAGATGATCAACAAACTACACAACTTCAGCACCGAACTGAAATCCAATTTCAGCAGCACCTATGCTAATAAATTAAGACTTGTTTACACTACCTTCAGAGATACAAGGGAACCGTTTTCAACACCTTTCCCCGTTCTTAATATTACCAAGAACGGTGTGCCATATATTATTGCAGGACATGAGCCTTTTTCCATCAATAACGTACTGAACCAGGATGCGTTTCAGATCACCAATAACTTTAATGCTTTTTATAAAAATCATACATTAACAGCCGGTGCATCCTATGAGTCTTTTAAATTTGGCAACTCTTTTAACTTAACCGGTTACGGCTCTGCGCTGTTTGGCGACATAGATATCAAAACTTTTATTGACAGCGTTCCTAAAGGTGGCAATACTATTTTCGGCGCCTATCCTTTGGATGTTGATGTTAACTATGCCAAGAACAGGGCAAAGACAACTGACTGGACCTGGTATTACCTCACAGTAGCCCAGCTTTCAGTATACCTGCAGGATGAATGGTCGGTTTCATCCAAACTTCGTGTAACCTATGGCGTGAGGGCAGATAAACCCAATTATTTTAATTCCAGCTATCGCAGTCCGAATATAAACGGTGACGGATCATTTGCAGGGTCGTTCACTGAAGGCGCTCCAACGGTTCCTCATAATGACAACCTGGTTCTCTTTAATGACAACGGCACACGTGTTTCAAACGGCGTGGGAAAAGATGTTGACAACACCCGTTTCCCGACAAAAAAGATATTACTCTCACCCCGTGTTGGTTTTAACTGGGACATGGTCGGGAATAGAACAATACAGCTTCGTGGCGGCACAGGCTTGTTCACAGGCCGTTTTCCATTTGTATGGATAGGCAACCATGTAGGCAATCCTTTTAGTTTCTTTTATAATGTTACCAGCAAAAATTTTAAATGGCCACAGGTATGGCGCAGTAACCTGGGACTCGATTTTAAACTGCCTTCCGGCACTGTATTTACTTTTGATGCCGCCTATACAAAAGATGTAAATGCCATGATGGTGCGCAATTATAAATTGGGCACACCATCAGGAACCCTCAATTCAGGAATCGGCGATAACAGGAAAATCTATCAGGCTGCCGATCAGGGCGCTGCTAACGCTTATATCTTTACCAACACTAAAGTCGGTTACCAGGTCAATCTTTCCATACAGGCGCAACAAAATTTCAGGAATGGCTTCTTTGCCATGGCGGCCTATAACTTTCTTGTTGCAAAAGATGCCAGTTCAATTTCCGCTGAAATCTCCAGCGATGCTTTTGACAGGAACCCGATCCTAAACAATGCAAACACGGCCAATCTATCCACTTCGTTATATGGCAATACCCATCGTTTCTTTGTGGCAGGATTTAAAAAATTCACTTACGGAAGTAAGAAAAATATAGCTACCAC
>CAXTDO010000236.1:0-8091 GCA_964242315.1 uncultured Flavihumibacter sp. | reverse complement strand
AATGGGTTTGTCGAGCGATCGCTCCAATATATATTTTGCTGTTGAAATAAGATGCGCAGTAGGATCATCCCTGTGCTCCTGCTGCATGGAAACGGCATTCAAAATGCCAAGGATCTGTAAGGTGATGCCGGCTATTACCTGGTTATATCCTGCATAGGAAGTACGCACCGTTTCAATAAGTTTATGCAGTAGTGAAAGTAAATCGGCGTTCATGCCCACATTGATAAAAGGCCTGGCGGAATTAAAAAAACCGCTATTCATCAAATTATCTGCATATTGCCCTCTGAAGCCGATCCAGTATTCTTCCCACCCAGAATTGGAGTGTGGCTTATATCGATGCCACACACCCTGATGAAGAAAGAAACAGGTGCCGGCAGTGATAGTTACAGGCTCAGTGAGCGCAGATTCAAATACGCCGTGCCCGTTTGAAATAAAAATCAAATAGTAGCCATTCAGGATGCGCCCTTTGTTCCAGCTAAAAGAATGATTTTGCGGATGATTTTCATTATTGGGATAATTCTGGTTAGGAGCAATCAGCGAATGACCTACGGTAGTTATATAAAACCCCCATTTTTCTTCGAGCGGACTTACGTTCAGATACTTGAAATAATTAGACATGGAACGCGAACGGTTACGTTTCAAAGATCAATAAAAAATATCAAAAAAGATAAATAAATGACAGTAACAACAAATTTTTATGTTATTGTTAAGAGTAGTTTTGATAATGACAATTATATGCTTGCTAAGTACTGTTATACTTATGTATAATGCTGCGTTACAGGTTTATGATGCTCCCGGCTGACTTTGTCAGCGCTCAGTCCAATCCACTTTATATCCAATATGGTTTTAGTCTAATACATGAATTCCTGAATATCGTTGTAAACGCTTTTATAAAAATCAAACTACCTGCTTATGAAATTTAATTACTTTTTTGCGTCTGTTGGATGGATTAAACGAGTGACGCTGCTCATTGTAATGTTTGTTGTGTCTTCCCTTGCAGTATTCTCTCAAAATGGCGCTCCTGTAAATGTTTCCGGAACCGTTACCTTGCCAGGAAACGATGCGGATATTTCAGGTACCACCGTTCAGATAAAAGGTAGAACCAATGCCGTAACTGCCGATAGAAAGGGTAACTATATCATCAGTGTACAAAAAGGAGCAACACTGGTGTTTTCTCATGTAGGCTACCAGAGTGTTGAAAGGCTCGTCGGCGATGAATCCAGAATCAATGTAGCCCTTGATTATACCGTTAACAATCTCGATCAGGTGGTGGTGATCAGTTACGGAACAAGAAAACAGAAAGATATTACCGGTTCTGTAGCTACTGTAAATGCTGCTTCCGTGCAGGATGTGGCTGCAGCGGAATTCGGTCAAAAATTACAGGGAAAAGTTGCCGGCGTGCAAATCAATCAAACTTCAGGAAGGCCGGGGCAAGGTATGGACTTCAGGATAAGAGGCGCCGCTTCACTGTCTTCAGGCTTTCAGCCACTGATGGTGGTAGACGGACAGCCGCTGAGTGGTGTCAGCTCCCGGAACGGTGATGCGAACTTTATCAATCCGGATGAGATTGAAACCTTTACCGTATTGAAAGATGCTTCTGCAACGGCGTTGTATGGTTCCCGTGCTGCCAACGGTGTAATTCTTATCACAACTAAAACAGCAAGGTCGGGCCGTACGAACGTTTCCCTCAGCGCTTACACCGGCTGGCAAACGGTTCCTGAAAAAGGAAAGCCCAAGCTGATGAACGCGCATGAGTTTGCTACCATGCTGAAAGGAATTTACGAAGATAAAATAAAGAATGAAGGCTATACCCTCGGCATCCCTGCAGACTATGCCAACCCCGATCAGTACGGAGAAGGCACCAATTGGTACGACGCCATTTTGCGTACCGCTCCGATCACAGATATCTCATTGAACGTTTCTTCCGGAACAGAAAGAATTTCTTCCAGCACTACCTTAACTTACTTCGACCAGCAGGGAGTGCTGCTCAACACAGGTGTTAAAAGATTTGCTTTTCGCAGCAACAATGAGTTCCGCCCTAACGACCGGTTAAAATTCGGACTCAACATCGCGCCTACTTACCAGATCGATCATAACGTTCGGGGTAACACAGATGGCAGCCGTCAGGTAATTGGCAATGCCACCAGTGCATCTCCACTGATTCCCATCCGCAACCAGAACGATAGTTTTATCAGCAGGGTAAGTTCTTTTGGTATGCTCGGATTGAATAACCCCGTTCAGCAAATGTTACAGCTTAACAATAATCAGAATACGGTCAGGATATTAGGCAACCTGTATGGCGAAGTAGAAATCATAAAAAATCTTCGGTTCAGGTCGAGTATCAGCGCCGATTACGGAACGGCTGATTATTTGCAGTTCTTTGGTACCATGTTTGGCATTGGGCTGAATGCCGCACCGATACCACGCGTACCTGCGGCTTCCACTGCCGCCAGCAACTCTTATAATTATTATTCATGGCTGAATGAAAACACCCTTACCTACAACATAAAATATAAGAACCATACGATTGATTTGCTGGCAGGGTATAGTGCCGAAAAATGGCTGCGGGATTATCGGACCATTAACGGAAGTAATTTTGCAAACGATGCGGTTCAACTGATTTCCGGAGCAGCCACAACAAGCGGCACCAACAACAGGGAAGCATGGAGCCTGGCTTCTGCATTCGGTAGAATCAACTATGATTATAAAGGCAAATATCTGATAACAGGAACCATCAGGCAGGATGGATCTTCACGCTTTGGCGCCAATTCAAAATACGGTAATTTTCCTTCCGTATCAGCAGGCTGGATTGTAAGTGAAGAATCTTTCTTCCCAAAAAATAATGCTATCAGCTACCTGAAGTTCAGAGGCAGTTATGGCAAGACCGGTAACTTTAATATCGGTAACTACTCACAGGTATCCAACATTACCAATACCAATTATGTTTTCGGAGGTACCTTAACACCAGGGTTGTCTATTACCGCCCTGGGTAATAAAGAACTTACCTGGGAAGTATCTACCCAGGCAGATTTTGGTTTAGACATGAACCTCGTGCATGACAGGCTTACCTTCAGCTATGATTATTACAGTAAAATTACTGATGGAATGCTATATCAAAACCTGATACCTGTTGCGTCTGGATATCCGAGCGTTACCTATAACACCGGAAAATTCAGAATGTGGGGACATGAGTTTCAATTAAGCTCCAGAAACCTCGTCGGCGCTCTTAGCTGGACTACGGATTTCAATATTTCATTTAACGACAACAAGGTGGTAGCCTTGCCTCCCAATACGCTTTTCGTTGGTGGTGGTGCCATGTATGCCGGATGGAACCGTTCTGTAGTGGGTAAACATATCGGCGAATTTTACGGATATGTATTCGATGGTATCTATTTAACAAAGGCGGAATTTGATAAACAGCCTAAGTATTCTACTTCGGTGGTAGGCTCAGCCCGTATGAAAGATGTCAATGGCGACGGAAAGATAGACGGCGATGACAGAACCCTGTTAGGCAACCCGAACCCAAATTTCATATTTGGGATGACTAACAACCTTCGTTACAAAAATTTTGATTTCAATATAATCATATCCGGCCAGGTAGGAAATCAGGTTTTGAATGCCAACACCCAGGACTTTCATTTAATTGATGGCATCATTAACATGTCGAAGGATATGCTGAACCCATGGCGCTCCGAAACCAACCAGGGTGATGGAAAAACTCCTACCACACGGGCAAGCTCCACAGAGTTATACCGTCTTGCCAATACTACCTGGCTGTCTCCCGGCGATTACCTCACCATAAAAAATATTGCATTAGGGTATACTTACAAACCGGCAAAAACCCTTAATTACTTTAAATCCGCACGTTTGTATGTGAGCGTTCAGCAGGCATTCGTTTTCACCAAATATAACGGGCAAAATCCCGAGGCAAGCATCGGCCGTGATGATGCCATCACCACATACGGACAGGATCTAAGTACGTTCCCTGTTCCGAGAACAGTTATGGTGGGCGCCAACATTAATTTTTAAAATCAATAATCAGCTATACCAGTAGCATTGGTCCATACTCTAAAAAAGACAATCAGGATGCACGAAGCATTCGTCATCCTGATTACTTTCTTCATGATAAAATTTGCTTCATTATGACACAAAAAAAAGTTTTAACATACATAGCTTTATCCATCGTATTGCTGAGCTCCTGTAAAAAAGAGTTTCTTACACTCTATCCCGAAGGCAACCTGAATGAAGGTAACTTCTATCTGTCCACAGCGGATTTTCAACAGGCCGTTAATGGCGCTTACGCGCCACTGCGGGACGTTGCCAACAACGCTTACTTCATGGATGAAATGCGCTCCGATAACGCTTTCTTCGATTATTACGTTAAAGACAGGGGAAACCAGAACACAGAAAATATCATCACGTTTTTAGATGATCCGGCAACAACTGTAACTCAAAACAGGTATACTGCCGATTTTAACGGCGTATCAAGAACCAATGTTATACTCGACAGGATCGCGGCGATCAGTTTCCCTATGACAGATGCGGACAAGAACCAGATAACAGCAGAAGCAAAAGCATTACGAGCTCATTATTATTTTGACCTGGTGCGTACTTATGGCGGTGTGCCACTTAGTATACATGAAGTAAAAGTTTCGTCGGAAGCTTTTAAAGCAAGGGCTACCGCAGAAGAAGTATACACGCAGATAATCGCCGATTTTACCGATGCTTTGAATATACTGGCTGCTCCCACTTTTGCCATTGCACAAACAGGGCGCGTTACAAAAGGTACCGTAGCAACAGAACTGGGTACCGTATATATGCAACGTAAGGAATATGCCAAAGCCATCCCGCTTTTTCAAAGCGTTACCCAGATGGGATATGCTCTGCTGCCGTCATTCAGGGATGTATTTAACCCCGCCTTTAAAAATGCTAATAAGGAACTGATCTTCGATGTACAGTTTCAATCCGGAACCACAGGGCAATCAAGCAACTTCATCTACCGTTTTACGCCAATCACCCCCAATACACAGAACATTCTTGGTGTCAGTTACCTTAATAACAGCGGTAACTGGAATGTTCCCACCGACGATGTGATCAGCACATTTGAAGCCGGAGATACCCGTTTAGATGCGAGCATAGGAGTGATTGAAGGCGCACTGGATGCGAGCAGTAACTTTATTCCCTCCAGAATTGTTAGCATAATCGGTTATACGGCGCCTGCCGGAGTGGTAGCAAGAAAGTTTGCAAGGAAGGTTTTCTATCCACCCTACCCGGCTATTAGGCAGGATACCGATCAAAACTGGCCTTGATACGGAGATTCGGATGTACTGCTGATGCTGGCAGAAGCCCTAAACGAAACCGGTAAATCAGGCGACGCGCTGCCTTACCTGAATATGGTAAGAGCAAGGGCGTTCGGCGCCGGAAAAGGCCAGATAGCTGTTACAGACCAGGCCGGCTTAAGAGCTATCATTGCTAAAGAAAGAAGGTCGGAACTGCTGTTCGAAAACAAAAGATGGCAGGATCTCATCCGTACCGGCCAGGCAGTGGCCGTTTTGAGCGCTTATGGCGCAAAAAATAAGGCCCAGTATCCTTTTCTGTTACCACAAACCTACATGGTTACCGAAAACAGGTTGCTGTACCCCATCCCTTTGAGAGAGGTCAATCTGAACCCGCTTCTGAAACAAAACCCCGGCTATTAACTTTTAAATATTGCTATATGAAATTCCAACTCACCGAAGAGCAGATCGAATATTATCAAAAAAACGGATTTATTGTCATAGAAGATTTTCTATCGCCCGAGGAATTGCAACACTGGCGGTCGTCTGTAATGGAAGCCGTTAATGCAAGAGGCGGCAGAAAAATGCCCGATAAAGAGTTGAAAGTGGGGGAAGATGATGGCATCAATGAGGACGCGGACTATTTTGGAAAGGTATTCGACCAGCTATTGAACCTTTGGCAAACCAATGATAAAGTAAAGGAAATAATGTTCGACGAGCGCATCGGCGAGATGGCTGCAAAATTAGCAGGTACAGAAGGAATAAGGATCTGGCACGACCAGGCCTTATTCAAGCGGCCCTGGGCTAATCCAACCGCCTGGCACCTCGATACACCCTTCTGGTCTTTCGCCGACAAAAGAGCGATCTCTATCTGGGTGGCTTTAGATGATGCCACCCTGGAAAATGGCTGCCTCTACTTCATTCCAGGCTCATACAAAGAAACTACTTACGAATTTAAGGCTATAGGAAAAAACATGGACGCCGTTTTTGAAGTGTACCCTCAGTTTGCAAAAACAGCTCCCTTTGTGGCCAAGATGAAGGCCGGGAGCTGCTCTTTCCACAACGGACTTACCATACATGGTGCCGGCCCTAACATGACGCCCGGTTTCAGGCGCGCCATGACCTGCGCATACATGCCCGATGGCAATGTTTTCAACGGCCAGAAGAACATTCTTCCCGATGAGTACGTTAAAACATTAAAGGTGGGTGATCCCCTGAATAACAATGAGCAAAACCCATTGATCTATCATGCTTCAGTAGGAATGCAGGTATGAGGGTAAAATTCTTTTGCCCGCGGTGGGGAGCGGAACATATTGAATGGGAACCATTTTTACAATCAGTGAAAGAAGCCGGTTATGCCGGTATAGAATGGTTTCCTTATGCAGAAAAAGGCAATTATATTGAAGTTGTTCAATTACTGGAACAATACAATTTGGAGTTTACCATAGTGATGGCGGTCATTGAAAGAATAGATGATTTCAATGATTACCTCGCCGAACTCGAAAGGCAGTTGATGGAACTATCCGCATTGAGAACCGCAGACAAAGCACCCTTACTCATAAGTGTACAACCCGGCAGGGAGTTTTTTACAGACCATCAGGTAGATGAATGCCTGGTGGTTTGTAAAAAAGTACATGCACTAACGGGCATGCCCATCCACCAGGAAACGCACCGCAACAAATGGACCTTCGCCGCTCACCAGGTATATCATCATCTGCAAAGACATGCTGATATCATACTGACACTGGATGTGTCGCACTGGTTTTGTGTATCTGAAAGTTACCTTCACGATCAGCAGCCTGCCGTAGACCTTGCCATCCAACATGCCGGTCATATTCACGCACGTGTGGGACATACCGAAGGACCGCAGGTTTGGGAACCGGCGTCAGAAGAATATGCGGAAGCATTAAATGAACACCTTCTTATCTGGGATAAATGGGTGCTGAAAATGAAAAACAGTGGCGCTCCTTTTTGTACGATCACACCTGAGTTTGGTCCGCCTCCTTACATGGTTTTTGCAAACAGGAAGGGCACACCATTCGACGAACAATGGCGGGTAAACTTATGGATGAAGAACCTGCTCCAAAAACGATATGCTGACTTTTAAAAGGATGTAATGAAGAGAAGAACATTTTTGAAGAATAGTTCATTAATCACGGCGGGTGCTGCCTTTTCCAGTTCAATACCCGCTATAGCCCGTGATATGGTTTCCGGTAACAATCAGCCTGTGGCGTTAGATCTGTATAAACTGTTTAAAAATCCGCCTGCCCGTTACAGGCCTTTTGTTCGCTGGTGGTGGAACGGCGATAAGGTAGACAAAGCCGAACTGTCGAGAGAACTTCGCATACTGAGAGAAGCAGGTATTGGTGGGGTAGAGATTAATCCCATTAAATTCCCATCAAGAACAGACGATCTTGGTAAGCCCTCACTACCATGGCTAAGCGATGAATGGATAGATGCCCTGCAGCATACTTTCGCCGAAGCCAAATCACTCGGACTCACCTGCGACCTGATTGTAGGTTCCGGCTGGCCTTTTGGCGCCGAATATCTTGAAGGCGAAGAACGGGCCCAGATCGTTTTGATAGGAACAAAAAAGCTGGAAGGTAAAATAGACTACGAAGCTTCGTTATTTGATTTATTTAAAGAAGCCGATCCTGCGGTCTCGAGTCCTTACGCCAGACGTAAGATGAAGATACTGTCTGTTAAACTAGTGCCCGATCCTTTTACCAGTATGGACCAGGTAAAAGATCTCACACACCAGGTAACAACGGGTTATATCACCACTACCATACCCACCGGCAAATATGTTTTGTAC
>CAXTDO010000235.1:0-8095 GCA_964242315.1 uncultured Flavihumibacter sp. | reverse complement strand
CCTTTAGTACCATAAATGCCAGACTGGTTTTCACCGCTATCTCCGCTTATCCACGTCCACAAACCGGTTGAAGGCACATACATCCACAGATCATTAGAGAATCTTGAATTATTGGAAGTTCCTGAAATAACACGACCGCCGAAGAGTAACAGGTTGCCGGAGGCATCTCTCCAGGTGGTAGCACCTATTTTAGAGCCTGGTTTATTAGCAGAGGCAGCTACGCCTTTTGTGCCATAAATGCCTGATTGATTTTCTGTGTTGTCGCCGCCAACCCAGGTCCACAGGCCTGTGGAGGGTGCATATTTCCAAAGATCATTCAAAGCGCCGCGAAATGGGTTACCCCTGCCTTCGCCGCCAAAAATCCAGAGATTGCCGGAAGCATCCGTCCAACCGGCAGCACTATGCCTGGAACCAGGTTTGTTAGATGCGGCAGCAGTTCCTTTTGTTCCATAAACTGAAGGATAATCAAGAACGGATTTATAGGCAGTATCTCCTCCCATCCACGTCCACATACCCGTTGAGGGAGAAAACTTCCAGAGGTCGTCAAAAAATATAGGGACATATGTTTGTACTGCATCATCGGAACCTTTTCCACCAAAAAGCCACAGGTCACCCGAAGCATCCGTCCAGGTGGTTGCAAATCCTCTTGCCCTGATTTTATTTGAAGGTGATGCAACTCCTCTGGCGCCATAAACACCGAACTGATTTTCCACAACGTCTCCGGTCATCCAGGTCCATAAGCCTGTGGAGGGTGTGTATTTCCACAGGTCGCTCAAATAACCCGAGCCGCTGATTGAGAAGCCGCTTCCCCCCAAAACCCAAATGTTGCCGGAGTTGTCTTTCCAGCTTGCCTCTCCGGTTCTGATTCCGGGTTTATTGGCAGGATCAGCTACACCCTTTGTTCCATAAATTCCGTAGCGGGGAGTATAAGGATCTCCCTGTAACCACGTCCAGGCAGGTTGGGCTAAAACAAACGAACAGCAGAAAGAAAACGATAAAAAGAATATAATTTTTTTCATAATGGTTGATTATAGATGGCAATCGGTGTGCAGGCAAAAGTATCTTACTATGCTGAATGTAAGCAGATTTTAAAAGACTTCAGTCTATAAGATATACGCAGCCTGCTGTTAGAACAGATGTGTTACTTTTCTCTCACAATAATAACTTTTTGTAAATTCGGATTATAGCTGTGACACTGCTGTTGCGTGTTATGGCATTGAATGTACCAATAAATAATAACGTTTTAGCTTGACCAGCAACTATTACATACCGCAAGAAGCATGTTTTAAGAATGTAATACAATCTATTTGGCAGACTGAAGGTTTCCCATCTTTTCAAAAAGAACACATTATACCCAAAGGCATCGTAGAAGTTATTTTCAACTTTAGCGACAGCAGTCCGATTCTTTCTAAATTAAGTAACAAGCAATATCATTTATCAAACTGTTTTATCAACGGCTTCAACACTGCACCCATACAAACCCTGCTGCCAAAACAACATAGTTTTTTCGGCATCCTGTTTCAGCCATTGGCAATAGGGAAAGTTTTTAAAACACCGGCTTGTAACTTTTCAGATGTAAAAAGAGCACGATGGCAAATCTAAAGCGCTGACTATATTTTAATACACTAACTTTTTTACATTAAACAAATAGAAATCAATTCAACTTATGGCTTACAATGAAAGTTTGGCTAACAGAATAAGAGAAGCGCTTGCTCATTTACCTGATGTAAAAGAGAAAAAAATGTTTGGTGGTATCGCATTCATGGTTAACGGCAAAATGAGTATTACTGTTGGCAAAGACAGGATAATGTGTCGCATTGATCCCGGCGTTCACGAGGAAGCAATCAAAAGCAAAGGCATCCAAACAGTGAAAATGGGGGGACGAGATTATAAAGGATATATTCACATAGATGAGGAAGTGATTAAAACAAAAAAGAACTTTGACTATTGGGTACAACTTGCACTTGATTTTAATAAAATAGCAAAGGCTTCCAGGAGGAAATAAGCTGCGGTTAATTTGAATCAGACCTTATGTGCAACAAGGAAACACTTACGCTGATTGCTTCACATTTCGGCCAGCGTTATGTTAAATGTAAACGAGGTTTTTGCTATCAGCTATCAGGAGGAAGGCTTATCGAATTATGATCTACTGATACCTGACGGCTGATAGCTGATTGCAATTGACACGAAATTATATGCCTGACACGACACCAGTTAAGATGATCTTGTTTATTCACATTTGTGCACAACATTTTCTTTGATCACCGTTGAATATCGTTATTTTTCTAAAAAAATTATGGCAAAGTCAACATCTAAAGCAACCGGAAAGCGCACCCTGATTGAACCAAATGGTGATAAGCGTTATATAAGAAGGGATGCCAAAGGCAGAATTGCAGAAAGCGATGATCAGGGAAGATCGTTAAGTCAGGATATTAAGAAAAGTGCAAAAACCAAAGTAAAGCCCGGCTATGGTGATAAGGGCGACCAACCACAAAAGAAAGCAGCCGCAAAAAAGAAAACTCCAGCCAAGAAGGCAGCTCCAAAAAAGAAATGACTTATCGCATTAGCAAGATCGGTTGAATACATAGTAAGAACACCATAGTTATACTTGTTGGTAATATTAATTGATTACTGATCAATTAAGTCATCCCCGTAAGAAAAATAGTCAGGGCAGTCAGGATAGCGGGTTACTTTAAGTAGAACCCGGTTATAATAGAACACTTAACCTGCAATTGCAAACTAACCAAAGCAACTTACACAGTTTGTACGTTTATAAATGTAGGTAAAGTATGAATAGCCTATTTAAGTTTAAAGGACGTTATTTTGTTGTAGCAGTTATTATTTTTTTTATTGAAGTTCTTATTGCTTTATTTTTCCATGACAGAATTATTCGACCTTATGTAGGTGACTTTTTAGTAGTAATACTGATATATTGTTTTTTAAGGGCTTTTCTCAATCTATCTGTTATAACACTAGCTCTCTCGGCCCTAATATTTTCATATATAGTTGAAACTCTTCAATACTTCAATATTCTGGAAAGACTTGGTCTCCAAAATTCAGCACTTGCAAGGACCGTAATGGGAAGCTCATTTGAATGGACTGATTTGGTTGCATATACATTAGGAATCATACTTGTGCTTTACGTTGAAAGAGTGACTGCTGGTAAAGTTTACTAATTTAGTATGCACTTTTTTTTCCCTTATGTCCCATTCAACATGAAAACAAATAAATACTGGGCACTTATTTTTCTTCTCTTTACAAGCACAACAGTAAAGGCCCAGAAAAAAAATAATATTCAACTTTTTCTATCTGGCCTGGATTCTATAAAAGCATCTTTAAAAATTCCCGGAATGGCTGTTGCCAAGGGTGATTCTATTCTTTTTAAAGATGCACTTGGCTATGCTGATCTTAAACACAATATTAAGGTTACACCTAACACTACATTTAGAGTAGCTTCCATTACTAAAACTTTGCATCCACAATCGTTATGCAATTGGTTGAAGAAGGCAAACTAAATATTGATACACCGGTTGCTGCTTACGGCATAGACTTCGGAAACCCGAAAATTACTTCCAAAAACCTGCTAACACATACTTCTGAAGGTGAACCCGGTAGCTTTTATCAATACAATGGTTACCGTTTCAGCTTTCTTCAAAAAGTAATTGAGCAAACCACAGCAAAACCTTTCTATCAACTACTGATGGAAAAAATCATACAACCACTCGACTTGTCATCATCTGCCCCTGGCATTTCGTTATTCAATTATTTTAATTACCGGCAGGAAAGAAAAGACATGATGCCATTTTTTGAAAAAGCATTTACAAATCTTGCAAAACCCTACGATCTGGATAAAAGTGGAAACATCGCAGAAACAAATTATCTGGACGAATTTGGAACTTCCGGTGGACTTACTACCAATGTTTTGGATTTAATAAAATATTCTACAGCAATTGACAGAAACACATTTCTGAGTAAGCAAACACAACAAAAAATATTTACACCTAATAACACAAGTAATGGTGAAGCAACACCCTATGGCTTTGATTGGTTTACTCAAAACTATAAAGGCCTGGACTTTTACTGGCATTATGCACAAACTCAGGGTGAGTTTGGTTTATTAACAAAAGTGCCATCGATGCAATTGACGCTTGCTGTTCTTACAAATTGTGTAAACCCAAGTAGCCCTTTTCCGCTAGGGAATGGCGATGTATTCACTTCACCTGTCGGAGAGCTTTTTTATAAATGGTTTGTCAATGAAGATAAAGCGCTTTCAGGTATTGATTTTAGTGGAACTACTAATGAAATTCAAAAACAATGAACATTAGCCATAAATTTAGCAGTGTTACAAGCAGACATAAGACCTATCACCCCAACTTAAATGCTTTTACCTTGTGCGCAATTCCCCTACTCGCACACCGACTTAACCTTAAGCTGACGGATATGTGATTCTTTAGAAAATACATGCATGGATAATCAAATAGTTGCAAAAAACTTAATCATAATTTTAAAAGCTCCAAAATATGAGGCAAGTAAATTGGTTTGACAGAGATTTTCACTTTGAATCTACACAAAACATATTTCCTTCCATCATTGAGCGACTTTGGGGGACACCCATCCGCCTGGAAGAGAAACTAAGGGTAATTCCAACTAATCTGCTAACGCTTCGTATTGACAATACGTGGACAATAAAAGAAAACATCGGTCATCTTAGTGATTTAGAACCTTTGTGGCAAGGAAGGCTGGATGATATCTTAAAAGGAAAGGAGGAACTAAGGCCTACTGACCTGCAAAATACCATAACAACCGACGCTAATCACAATTCAACGCCATTGGAAGAAATGCTTGCATTATTCAAAAGGATAAGAATGGAGACTTTGATATCAATTAATGATCTTACAGAGAAACAAATATTTATGAGTGCAATCCACCCCAGGCTATGGACACCAATGCGAACGATGGATTTATTTTTGTTCGTTGCGGACCATGACGATCATCACCTAGCCAGGATTACTGAACTCGCAAACACCCTGAAGACATAGAGACTCAACTAGCTGCCTGCGAGACCCAGGCGCGTAACAGCGGGTTTTGGGCAAGTAGGGCAGACCGATGAACTATAATCAGCGATTTGCATAAGACAATACTACAAAGAAACCCCTTGGCTTTTTATGAAACTTCAAACGATAAGCTATATAGAACAACTACAAAACACACCGCAAAACGGACAAGTTATTTTGGGACATCAAACAGATGACCAAATAGTAGTATACCAAGCGTACAATAATCAAATTGCTGAGTATGCCACGACTAATCAAAAACTCGGTGGAAATCATTTTAGCTACAACAGAATGTCTTGGATAAAACCAAACTTCCTTTGGATGATGTATAGATGTGGTTGGGCTGAAAAGGAAAACCAGGAAAACGTAATTGCAATATGGATAAGAAAGACAGACTTTGAAGCTATTCTTACAAAAGCGGTTTATTCTTCATTTCAAGAAAGTATTTATCATAGTAAGGAAAGTTGGAAACATGAATTAGATCAAAGGGATGTCAGAATTCAATGGGACCCAGACCATGACCCTTTTGGCAACAAACAAGGGAGGCGAGCAATTCAACTTGGACTTAAGGGTGATAGCCTGAAAGCATTTGGAGAAGATATGATACAAAAGATAGAAGATATAACAGGCTTTGTAAAAACACAGAAACAAATTGTTAACAAGAAACAAATTGAAAATTTTATAGTTCCGACAGAGAGAATTTACACAATCACAAACCATAGTTTAAATCAAAAACTTGGAATAGTGTAAACACAGCCGCTAACATGCGGATTGCAGCTATGTTGGCAGACGGAAGAACAATCGACATTTGGACAGTAATAATCTAATATCGGGGGGACATAATTTTTCTATATGACAAAGACAACTTTTTTAATGCTTTTCTTTTTGTTAACACACTCTTATCATTCATACGGACAGAATAATTGCGGTATCATAGTTGACACTACCAAAATATTTCTGGACGAGAATTTAGATTACTTCGTTTCTGGTTTACAAACCCAGCTTTTTAAAACATCTACAAAAAAAAGACTTATACCAACGTCCATTAAACAAATGCTTAACTGTTTGACAAAGGACAACTTTTCTATTGCGAATCCCGATGAAGAGTATAGCTGCTGTTGCACATCGACACCTAAATTACCGAAAAGAAAATTGCTTTTCTTTTCCAAAAGCAAAGAAATTTTTCTCATAACATATTTGACTGGTGGAGTTGGTGTGTCTACAAGAATACTTATGTTACAACTACAAGACGACAAAATAATAGATATCTGGACAGGATATGGCTTCCCGGAATTTAAATCAATAAAAGAGGTTATTAAGCACATAAAAAATAAGAAAAAGATAGAATTTGCACTTCATAGCAACTTATCGATATAAAAAAGATCGAAGCAATAAGCGCGCAGCCAACATTGCATTCAAGCAATTGGGGCCGGACGCCAGAGCAATAAGCAACTGTCTGTTAATCAGACCAACCACAACCACCATTATCACATACAGTAGAAAGCGGAATGTTTAATGTGAAAGTGAGGTAATCAAACTGCAATTGACAGCTAACATCACAATGACAAGAGCGCGCCTGACGTGAAACAATGAACTATGGTTCGGCATAGGCATGCGTCCAGGTAGAACTTTTAATATCTCATTTGATAAGCCAATGAACAAAAAAAAGCGACTAATGAGGCTGTGCTACAAGTCAAAGAATTTATTGATGTGTAAATAAGAAATTTATTGGAACTCAATAAAGCGTGCAACCAGCATAGGGTTTTGCCAATAGTGGAGTGTTGTGCCAATCATACTATGCCCTACTTTCAATAGATTAAACTACGGTGACAGTTTAAACACGGCGTTACACTGTGTTTCTCTGTTAATTCCTCCTTGGTTCATTAGAGTTACGGATTAACGGGGTAGAAAAGAAAGGAGATAATACCCGAATCTGTTTGCTTTCCTCCTCTGTGCTTTTCGGAAAAAGAATGCCTGCTTTCTCCATGTATCACCACTGTTACACAAGTAATGGAAAAAATTCTTTACCTGGTCCCATTTACGCGTCCATTATAAATCACTATTTTGCACGCCGGTTTACCACCAGTAAATAATTATAACCTATGATTAGGATTACCTGTGTATTAGCACTCGCCCCTTTCCTGTTCAGTTCCGGGGCAGGTGCCCAGTCTAAAAAGCCTGCTGCTGTTACGCCGGGTTTTGACATCGCCAATGTGCCGGTTTCAAAAGCCGGCTTAGGAACGTTTCCTTATTTTAAAACGCTTCCCAACTTTACCGCAACCGACTCAACCACCCATGAAAGTAACCGCACCTATTTCTACGACGGGAAGAAGTTTTTTGTCATTGATGGCAAAGTGTCTGCGCAAAATTTAAACATCAGCAATTCAGACAAGCCAATTGTATCTGAATTTGGCTGCATACAGGAATTTGACAAGGTAATTACCACCTTGGGAGGTGTGAAAATATTTACCGGAAGAATGCCGGATGAGGCATTAAAAACCTTTGCAGGGGCAGATGTGGTTGAACTGGGCAGTAAAGCTGCGATAGCTCCAAGCGGGTACTATGGCGTGATAGAATACGTAATAAAAACACCTGACAGGGAGGTTTGGGTGCAACTGCAACCGTACAGTTTAAAGTCGAAGTTTTATACGCTGCTGGTGGTAGAAAAATCAACGCCTTTGCTATCGTTGAATACAAATAAAAAGAACGCTATATTAGCCAGCTTAGAAACACAAAAGAAAGCCATCGTGCATTTGTCGTTTGCACCTGATAGCGACACCCTGCTCTCAGAATCGAAAGATGAAATACTAAGTATTACCGGCGTTTACCAGGCTCATCCAGGCTGGAAATTATCACTGGTATGTTATAACGCGCCAGTGGGAACAGCAGGCAATACCCAGACACTTACCAACAAGCGGGCAGCAGCTATAAAACACGAACTAATGACATTGGGTGTAAAAGAAGCTTCAATAACCGCATCGGGTATGGGCGATCAGAAACCGCTTGTATCAAATGACACCGAACAGGGAAGACTAACAAAC
>CAXTDO010000234.1:0-8147 GCA_964242315.1 uncultured Flavihumibacter sp. | reverse complement strand
TTGTAATTAAATGATGGAACAACAGAAAGACGTTTAAATGAAACATCCGATTTATTATAACTCATGCCGGCCGTTACAATCCATCCCTTAGGTAACACAACATCCGTTTGTAAAAAAACGGCTAACTGGTTGTTGGCAATCTCATCATCCGTTTGCAAAGAATCCACTGCACCCAGCTTGTTCTTATAAACTTTATTGGTGGCATAACCTTGCTGTGCTTCCACGCCGGCAAGTATTTTTAATGTTGTTTCATTAAAGCTGGTGGAATAGTTGATCGTAGTTCTGCCTCCAAAATTGGGCTCCAGTCTTCGTTCATAATTGCGGATGGCAGGATTCTGCACCTGTGAAAAGGCGCCATACACTGAAGTAGTATTTTGCCAGTGCGTACTAAAATTGTATACGTTTCGAATGCCAGCCCAGAATGTTTTTTGAGAGATGGCGGCTTTATTCTGTTGGGCACTGAGAAAGCCGCCACCAGCAGGTCTTGATGCTTTTGGATCAGCAAGGTACTGGGCTTTTGTTAAGGCTCCGGGTGTTTCATAGAACAGGTCGCCATACAATACCTGTGTTGAGAGGCTTTCTTTTTCGTTTGCCTTTATTTTGGTTTCCCAGCTTACAACATCCCTTCGCATGGAGGATTGCTGCCTGTAACCGTCGCTTGTTTGATGCGTAAAGGAAACAATATTACGAAACGATTCACTTCCGGAAATAGCGGAAACATTTATGTTATGTGCATGGTAGCTTCCCCCTGAATAATTTAATGTAACCTGGTTAGCCGGATTTTTCTGAAAACTGTTGATCAGCATCACACCACCGGTGCCGGCTCCGTACAAGCTGCTGCCGGGGCCTTTCAATATTTCAACAGAAGAAAAATTATAAAATGAAAACTGGTTGAGGTAAGTATTACCACCGGGGTCTGTAAAAGGGATATCGTTCCAATAGATCTTTACATTACGAACACCAAAGGGTGAGCGAAGAGAGCTACCCCTGATATTCAACCGGTAGCTTCCGGGTGAACGTTCTTCCATCCGTATTCCGGGCGAAGCGTTGAGTGCCGGAACAATGGAACTGGGGCTATATCGTTGAAACTGTTGCTGATTAATTAAGCTTACGGGCGCTGCTACATCTTTTAAGGCACGGTTCTGCTCATATCCTTTTACAACAACTTCCTGCAAAATATTTGATGGTATGGTATCCCCGGCATTTTGAGACTGCGCAATAATATGGGTAAACGGGCATAGCAGGATTATAGAAAGACCTCTCTTCATATTCATAATAATATCAACGCAAATGTACAGCCATTATTTTTTATCTTTCCGTTTATGAATGCACCAAAGCTTAACCTCTTCGACCTGACCATGATAGTTATAGGGCTTGTGATAGGTATGGGCATTTTTCGAACAGCATCCGATGCAGCCCAGGCTTCCATTACACCATTTGTTTATTTTGGCAGTTGGATCATTGGCGGGCTCATTGCCTTATGCGGGGCGTTAACTTATGCAGAAATAGGATCGAGGTTTCCCATCACAGGCGGTTACTATAAAATTTTTGCAGAATGTTACCATCCTTCCGTAGCGTTTGCAATAAACTGTATCATACTTATTTCTAACGCGGCATCTTTATCAGGCGTGGCGCTTATCGGGAGCGAATATATATCCCAGGTGATTTTTGCCACACCCCCCTCTGATTTTGTTAAATCGCTGATTGCAATGGTAGCGGTGATATTGTTCTATGGAGTGAACCTTGCCGGTCTTCGCATGAGTTCCAAAACACAAAATGTATTAATGATCATAAAGATCAGTATGATCGTTGTTTTGATACTGGCTTTATTTTTTCCTTCCAACTATAGTACTGCCGGCCCGCAGGCGATTGCGCCACATTCTTATAGCATCATGGATTATATTAAATCTTTTGGAGTGGCTTTAATATCTGTTTCCTTTACCTACGGTGGTTACCAGCAAACCATCAATTTTGGCGATGAGGTGAATAATCCACGAAAAACCATTCCCAGGGGTATATTCATTGGTATTATCGCTATTATTATGCTGTACCTGCTGGTACAGGTGGCGTATTATAATATCATTGGATTTGAACAACTGAAAACCACGCGTGGTATTGCGGCGATAGTAGCAGAAAGAATTTTTGGCAACACAGGAAAATATGTTTTTACATTATTGCTTTTTTTTGCAGTACTCGCTTATGTAAATGTTTTGTTGCTCAGTAACCCAAGGGTTATGTATGCTATGAGTAAAGACGGTATCTTGCCGGCAGCCTTCAGGAAGAAAAATGTGGAGAAAGATGTTCTTACAGTAAGTCTTACAGTATTTGCTTTAATATGTGTAATTGTGTTGTTTTTTGCTAATACGTTCGACAAAATTTTAGGCTTCACTATTTTTCTTGATTCCATCGGTATGGCAACCTCTGCCGCAACAATCTTTATTTTACGAAAACGTACTAAACACCTTGATAACACAGGCATTTATATGATGAAACTTTTTCCACTGATGCCGCTGATTTTTATTGCAGCCTACATGTTTGTAGGGGTAAGCATTATGATCAATACGCCTCTGCTGGCTTTAACAGGTGTGATAGTATTCGCTTCTTTTCTTATTATATATTTTGCCACAGCAACATTGCGGGTAAAACCACAATCAAAGGTTTAACACATCGATAAACTTTAGAAAACATGGACAATATGGATGTTTCCTATATTTTAAATGAGTATGGTGAAGAAAGAGAACATTATTTTAACGCCATAGCGCCACCTATTATTCAAACAAGCAACTTCGCTTTTAAGAAAGTGGAGGATCTCAGAAAAGCATTTGAAGATGAGATGTCTGGCTATTTGTACAGCCGGGGCATCAATCCTACTGTAGATATCCTCCGGAAAAAATTAGCTGCATTAGATCATGCAGAAGATTGCCTGGTTTTTAACAGCGGTGCTGCTGCTATTTTTGCATCGGTGCTTGCGTGTGTGAAAGCGGGCGATCACATTGTATCCGTAAATAAGCCATATACCTGGGCGCAGAAAATGTTTGATAACATCTTACCCAAGTTTGGCGTTACCACCACTTACATTGATGGAACTAACATCGAAAATTTTGAAAGAGCCATTCTCCCTACTACCACCCTTATTTACCTTGAATCTCCTAACTCGTGGGATTTTGCACTGCAAGATCTTGCGGCAGTTGCAGAATTGGCCAAAGCCGAAGGCATCATTACGATCTGCGATAACAGCTACTGTACGCCTATCTATCAAAAACCAATTGACGCAGGTATTGATATGGCACTACAATCTGCAACAAAATACATCAGTGGCCATAGCGATACGGTAGCAGGCGTGCTTACCGGATCAAAAAGCATGATGAAAAAAATATTCGACAGCGAATACCTGAATATCGGCAGTGGCATTCAACCTTTTAACGCATGGTTACTGATCCGTGGCCTGAGAACATTACCGCTTAGGCTTAATAAGATATCTGATACAACCGTAAAAATAGTCGATTACCTGAAACAGCATCCCAAAGTGGAAAAAGTGATTACTCCTTTCGATACAAGCTTTCCGCAATATGAGCTGGCAAAACGCCAGATGAAAGGAGCCTGCGGATTGCTGACTTTTGTGGTGAAAGCAGAAAGAATAGAACAGATAATAACTTTCTGCGAAGCCCTGGATCATATATTAATGGCCGTTAGCTGGGGTGGTTATGAAAGTCTTATCATACCAAAATGTGCTTCCTTAAAGCCTGCTGATTTTGATCCGGCCAAAACAGAACACCGGATGCTCCGCCTGTATGTTGGTCTCGAAGAAGCGGAGTATTTATCTGCCGATCTTGAAAAAGCATTTAGTGTAATGTAATATCAGGTATGAGGTATGAGGTATGAGGTTTGAGATATGAGGTAGAAATTAAAGTCCAACGGGAGTTCCTCTTCATACCTCATACCTGATAGCTGACAGCTTAATTATGATAATTTTATTACCACTCAGCAATTCTTTGCCTGAGAACTGTATGAAATTCTTATTTTTAGCCTTCCTTAGTTATTATCCGGTTAAATAAAGCACATAAATTTCATTTTAATTTTAGTGTATGAATAAAAAGATCTTGTTTGTTTTCACCATAATGATACTGGTTGCAAATTCTTCATTCAGCCAAAAAGTATGGAACCTGGCAAGGTCTGTAGAATATGCGATAGCTAATAATATTACTGTTAAGCAGGCAAATATTTCATCGTTGCAGGCAGCCGAAAATTTTAAATTGAACAATGCAGGTATTTATCCTGCCGCTTCATTTAGTAACAGGTGGAGTCTGAGTTTTGGCCGCAGAGAGAATCCTACAACGGGAATTTTTGAAAATACCAAGGCCCTGAATTCAACTTTTAACTTTTCATCATCCATTAATATTTTTAATTTTTATGCCCTTCGTAATACAGTTGCTGCGGCTAAATTTCAGGTTGCAGCAGCCGAAGCAACGGAAGATAAAGCCAAAAATGATATAGCGCTTCGTGTAGCCAATGCCTACCTGCTTGCATTACAGTCTAAGGAACAGGTAAGGCTTAGTGAGTTGCAGATAAAATTATCACAGGAACAATTAAATGTAACCCGTAAACGGGTTGAAGCCGGGTCGCTTCCCGAACTCAACGCTGCCGAAATAGAGTCGCAGTTAGCCCTGGATAGTTCCAATCTCATAACTTCTATCTCAAACCGCGAACTTCAACTGCTTCAGTTCAAGGCCATACTTAATCTTGACGCAGCCACACCTTTTGATGTTGAAACCCCTGACCTGGAGAAAATTCCCCTGGAAACGCTGGCAGAAATGCAACCGGAAGTGGTATACAACCTTGCTCTTACAAATTTGCCCCAGCAGCGTATCAATGATTTTAATATTAAAGCTGCCGAAAAAAGCCAGGCTGCGGCACGGGGAGCCATGTATCCGTCATTAGCCGGTTTTGTTGGATTGTCTACCAATTTTTTCGCACCGTTACAAACTTCTATTCCGGGTAGTTTGCCTACCGGTGAACAGGAAACGGGTTTATTCGTAAGAAACGGTACTACCACTACACCTGTATTTTCTCCCACGTTTACAGGCAAAACAATAAATAAACCCTTTGGCCAGATATGGAACGGTTTCGGAAAACAGTTAAACCAGCAATTCGGTCAGTTCGTAGGAATAGGTATTGACGTGCCTATATTAAATGGACGCCAGGCCCGGTCTCAATGGGAAAGAGCCAAACTAAGTTTAAAAAATGTTCAGTTTCAGAAAGAACTGGATAATCAAACGCTGAAGCAGGATATTTACACCGCTTATAATAATGCTGTTGCTGCTTTGCAAAAGCATAGCGCCAGTTTAAAATCTGTGGAAACAGCACAGCGCTCCTACAATTTAAGTAAAAAGAGGTATGATGTTAACCTGTTATCTTCTTTTGAATTGATCACCAACCAGAATAACCTGTTCAGAGCACAGATAGACCTGTTACTGGCACGTTATGATTATGTTTTTAAAATGAAGCTGTTGGAATTTTATAAAGGGCAGGGTATGAAACTGTAATATAATCCTCCCTTTCAACAACAGCTATGATTTATATTTAAAAAAGAATGAAGATCGCCAGTTAAATTTTAACGCATCAATTTGTATATAATATGAGTAAAAAATTATTGTGGACTATAATCGCAGTTGTTGTACTTGTTGGAGTTTTGTTCATACTTAAAAAGAACGGAACATTAGGGAAAGATGAAGGCACCAAGGTTTCCGCTGAGAAAGTTATCAGGCGTACCATTATAGAAACTGTAAATGCCAGCGGCAAATTGTATCCTGAAGTGGAAGTTAAGGTTAGTCCCGATATTTCAGGAGAAATTGTACAGCTTGCAGTAGAAGAAGGAGACAGCGTAAAGAAAGGCCAGATACTGGCTAAGATATACGCCGATATTTATACTACGCAGCGCGACCAGGCTGCTGCCCTGGTAAATCAGCAGGAAGCTTCCGTTTCCAACAGCTCAGCTCAACTGGAAGCCTTAAAAGCCAGCATGGACGTTGCAAAAAGATCCTTCGACAGGCAAAAGCAACTGCTTGATGAGAAAGTAATTTCAAGATCAGAGTTCGAACAGGCAGAGAGCGCATTTCTTACATCACAGGCAAATTACACCGCAGCACAGCAGGGTATTCGCGGTAACAAGGCGGGTGTGTCAAGCGCACAGGCAAACCTTTCGAAAGCTAATAAAGATTTGAGCCGCACCGCAGTACTGGCTCCTATGGATGGTGTGATCTCTTTGCTGAACGTAAAAAAAGGTGAAAGGGTGGTGGGTAATTCCATGATGGCGGGAACAGAAATGATGCGCGTGGCAGATATGAACCTGATTGAAGTAATAGTGGATGTTGGCGAAAACGACGTCCCCAAAGTGCATTTTGGAGATTCGGCCATCATAGAAATTGACGCTTATAATAACCGTAAATTCAAAGGCCTGGTAACAAAAATAGCCAGCAGTAACAGTACCGCTTCAACAGTAAGCAGCACAAGTGCCTCTGCTACTAATGATGTAACCAATTATAAAGTTCACATCCGCATACTGCTCGAATCCTACAAAGATTTATTTGATCCGGGAAAGTCGAGGAGCTTTCCTTTTCGTCCTGGTATGAGCGCAAGCGCCGACATTCAAACAAAACGTCATGAGAACGTTGTTGCTGTTCCGATAAACGCTGTAACAGTAAGAGAAAAAAACAGCGATAAAGCGATTGAGACTCAAAAATCCACCAATATTCAAACTTCCAATCCCGAACCAGCTAAGGAAGTTAAATCAACTTCTTCTGATCTTGATGAGGTAGCTTTTATTATTCAGAAAGATGGAACGGTAAAAAAGATCAACGTCACTACCGACATCCAGGATATCAATAATATTGAAGTTCTGAGCGGCTTGCAGGAAGGCGAACAGGTGGTTACCGGTCCTTACAATGTAGTAAGTAAAGTATTGAAAGATGGCATGAAAGTAACTGTTGTAGATAAGGATAAGTTGTTTGAAGCAAAAAAACCTTAAACTATGCGCCTGCTATGCAGTATGGGGTAATTGGAAGTGGAAGCTGGGCAACAGCGCTCACCAAGATACTTACTGATAATAAACAGCCGGTTAACTGGTGGGTCAGGAGTGAATCCATCGTTCAAAACCTGCTGCAACGGCACCACAATCCGAATTATCTGAGGTCTGTTTACTTCGACACGTCTTTATTATCCCTGCAAACAGATGTGGGCAATGTTATAAAAGAAAGCGACATTGTGCTTATTGCGATACCCTCTGCCTACGTGAGGGATACATTGCAATCACTGGAAAGATCTGCCTTCTCCGGAAAAAAGGTAGTATCTGCTGTAAAAGGAATTCTACCGGAATCTAACCTGTTGGTAAATGATTACCTGAAGCATTATTTTGATCTTTCTATAAATGATTATTTTACGGTGATGGGCCCCTGTCATGCAGAAGAAGTGGCTGCGGAAAAATTGTCTTACCTCACTTTTTCAGGTATGGATGAAAAACTTACGTCTGTTATTGCTGCCAACTTTCACACCAGGTATTTAAATACCGTCATAAACCACGATGTACTGGGGGTTCAGTATGCCGCAATTTTAAAAAATATCTATGCATTGGGAGCCGGCATTGCACATGGCCTGGATTATGGCGACAACTTCCTGAGTGTGCTTATCGCTAACAGTGCCGATGAGATGGCAGGGTTTCTCAAAAAAGTAGGCATCCGTAACATCGACGTAGGTGTGCATGCGGAAGAAGATCCGGTATCGCACAAGAAAACAGCTAATTATGCCGCCTCGGTATACCTCGGCGATCTTTTGGTAACCTGTTATTCATTGTATAGCCGCAACCGTACTTTCAGAAATATGATCGGCAAAGGCTACTCCGTTAAATCGGCTCAGTTAGAAATGAACATGGTGGCAGAAGGATACAATGCCAGCAGGTGTATTCATCTCATCAATAAGGAAATAAAAGCCGAAATACCGATCGTTGAAACGGTGTATGAGATCTTGTGGAATAGCCTTTCTGCACAGGGTGGGTTTAAAAAGATAGAGGAAAAGTTAGTATAAGTTCTTTTTAACCACGGAGGAAGCGCCGAGGTAGCACGGAGGTCCACGGAGGAGCCTCCTCCGTGGACCTC
>CAXTDO010000233.1:0-8149 GCA_964242315.1 uncultured Flavihumibacter sp. | reverse complement strand
TGCTTCGCATCTTAATTGAACGTCCCCTCCTTGAAAAGGAGGGGAACCGTTACGCGCTTATCATTCTTTCACTTAATGACATTGTCCTAACAGGACTTGCTCCTGACAGGGCGCTTTGATACCTTACCTTATACCTTATCTGTAATAGATTTTAAATAATAGTTTGAATAAAATACAAAACGAAATTGCTCTTAAAACTTATCTCAACGAAACTGATTAACAACTAAGAATTAACCGTTAATCATTAATAATTAAAAAATGGTTCTCTACAATGTTACCATAAATGTTGACTGGTATATCCATGATGAATGGCTTCAATGGATGAAGGAAGTTTATATTCCGGATATGCTGGATAATAATTACTTTTTTGATTACCGGGTGTTTAGGTTGTTGCGGCTTGATGAAACCGACGGCCCAACTTATGCTGTTCAATACTTTGCAGATTCTATGGATAAATACAACATGTTTGTGGAAAAACAGCTCGATATCAGCTACCAGTTAGAAACCAGTAAATGGGGAAATAAATTCGTGTCATTTAGCACAATTATGGAACTTGTGCACTAATTGTGGATAATAAATATACTGTATGAATTTGCCAATTAATTTGGCAGATTGTCTCAAACCCTTAACTGGCAAGGCTTATACAGGCCTATAGGCTCAAATGCAGTACCAGTGCACACTTTAGGAAAACATTTATTGAAATTGATGCAAAATCATATATGTATAAATTTCTATAATCCGCGCTCCACGTGCATTATAGCGATTTTGTCTTTTGCCTGCTATTTTCAAAAAAGTTTTGTTGGATGTAAAAAGCATCTATATTTGTTCTGATTAAATTTTAAAATATTTCACCAAGAACAAAGCTGAATTAATATCAAAGATTGCTGATGATGCAGGTGTTACCAAAACACAGGCAAACGCTTCTTTGGATTCTTTCGTTGAAGCAGTTACTAAAACCTTAAAAGGTGGTGGCAAAGTTACCCTGGTAGGTTTTGGAACTTTCTCTGTATCCAAGAGAGCTGCACGTAACGGCCGTAATCCTCAGACAGGTGCTGTCATAAAAATTAAAGCCAAGAAAGTAGCAAAATTTAAAGCAGGTAAAGAACTGTCTGCCAAATTATAATGCTGCATACTGCATCGAAGCAAGAAGCATAAATGTGTTTCTTGCTTTTTTCATTTGAGAACTATACGGGCTATCTGAATGTTTATGACAGTTAATAAGAAAAAATGATGCACTTTTGCATCCTGATAAATACAATTAATTTAAAGCAAGTTTTATGGGAAGAGGTGATAAAAAAACAAAAAAAGGTAAAATATTTAAAGGTTCTTTTGGTAAATCAAGACCTGCAAGAGTAGCCGTAAAAAAGAAAGAAGAAGTTAAGCAGGATTTACAGGATGTGAAATAATTTACAGAATTTTGTGCAGTTTCGTATTTAGCGATTAACTACTCTGTTGTAGTCCGCTCTGATATGAATGTTTGAAGCTTATTGTAAGCTACTTTAAGGTGCGAGTCTTTCGATGTTCCAGGTTCCATCTTCCGATAACATATATTGAATGCGGTCGTGTAAACGGCTGGGGCGTCCCTGCCAGAACTCTATGCAGATAGGTTTTACAGTATAGCCTCCCCAGTGAGCGGGCCTTTTAATGTCTATGCCTGCAAATTTTTGTTGAAAATTATACTCTTCTGCTTCAAGCCAGGCTCTGTTTTCAATTACCTGGCTTTGGGGTGAGGTCCATGCGCCTATGCGGCTTCCCAATGGACGGCTGTTAAAATACGCATCACTTTCATTTTCACTCGTCTTCTCTACAATGCCTGTAATCCTTACCTGGCGTTCCAGTTCCTTCCATAAAAACACCAGGCATGCTCTTGGATTTTCTGCTAATTGCTGACCTTTAAAGCTGTTATAATTTGTAAAGAAGGTATATCCTTTTTCTGTAAATCCTTTTAATAACACGATCCTTGCCGAAGGAATGCCATCGGCGGAACAGGTGGCCAGCGTCATCGCATTTACTTCCGGTATTTGGGCAATTACTGCTTCATTCCACCATTTTTCAAATTGTTGAAGCGGCTTCACGTCTACTTCTTTTTCAGAAAGTGACTGAAGCTGATAATCCTTTCTAAGGTCTGCTATGGATGCCATTTGCTTAATAATTAGGATATCACCTGCGAAACCTGTATGGGTTTGGAGGTTCCTGAAGGTTCATTATTTACCAGCGTTCCAACATTTTCACCCATTACTACCTTTAACAGGTTACCTGGTTTATTCATGTCAAAAACTATAATTGGAAGCTTGTTTTCCATGCATAAAGTGAATGCAGTCATATCCATCACCTTTAGGTTGTTGGCGATGCATTCTGCAAAAGAAATATGTTCAAACTTTGTTGCTGTAGGATCTTTTTCAGGATCGGCGGTATAAATACCATCAACACGCGTACCTTTCAGGATCACTTCTGCTTTAATTTCGATAGCTCTTAGTGAGCCGGCAGTATCTGTGGTAAAATATGGATTGCCAGTTCCGGCACCAAATATTACCACCCTCCCTTTTTCCAGGTGGCGCATTGCTCTTCGCCTGATGTAAGGCTCGGCAATCTGTTCCATTTTAATAGCGCTTTGTAAACGGGTAAAGATGCCCGCTTTTTCAAGTCCTGCCTGTACCGCCATTCCATTGATTACTGTGGCCAGCATTCCCATGTAATCACCATGAGCTCTTTCAATACCCGTTTCAGCCTCATTCATGCCACGGTAAATATTCCCACCTCCGATAACGATTGCAACCTCCACACCTAAATCTATAACCGACCTCACTTCCTGCGCGTAACGTGATATAACGGTTGAATCGAGTCCGAAACTCTTATCTCCCATTAAAGACTCACCAGATAATTTCAACAGGATACGTTTATATGTAGGTTGCATATTTGAAGTTAAATTTTGATTCGCGTTGCGAAGATATATTTTTATTGGTGAGTTGCTGCTATTTCAGGGATCAGGTAGCTGACAGCTTAACGCTGTCAGCAGGTATCGGATATGAGGCGAGGAACTTAAACGCTTTACCCTTTAACAACATCACCCCGGCTATAACGGCAATTCTAACAGAAAATTATTAAAAACAAAAAGGGTGAACGTTTTTGTTCACCCTTTACTGAATTATTCAAATTTTAACCCCGAAGGGGTGTAATGATTATAGCAATGAAGTTATAAGCTTACAGAACCCCAAAGGGGTGACATGATTCTTTCTGCTTAAGACGCTATATGTCACCCCTTCAGGGTTCGCGTTTTGTATTTAATATTTGCTATAATCATTACACCCCTTCGGGGTTTATATCATATTGCAATCCCTATAAATCATGCTTAATGACAGCGCTAAGCTATTAACTACCCCAACGCCACCCTTTTAAAAGAAGCAACCTTCAACTCAGGATCGATACTCTTCAGGTATTCACCTACGCTTTTACTACTATCTTTTACATAAGCCTGTGCTGTTAATGTTTGCTCCTTGAAGAAAGCGTTCAATTTACCTTCAGCAATTTTTGCAATCATCTCTGCAGGCTTACCGGCCATTTTAGGGTCGGCTGTGATCTGCTCGGTAACAATGGATCTTTCTCTTTCAATTGTTTCGGCGGGAACACTCGCTGCGTCTACGGCTACCGGATTCATTGCCGCTATCTGCATAGCTACATCCTTACCTGCCTCCAGCACTTTTTCAGAATTTTTATTCAATCCTACCAAAACACCCATCCTGTAAGATCCATGAATGTAAGCAGCGATACCTTCTGATTCTATCCTTTCGAAACGGGAGATGCTGATCTTCTCACCTATTTTAGCAACCTGCTCGTTAACCTTATCGGCAACAGTAGCACCATCTAAAGAAAGCTGGTTTAATCCTTCAATTGTTTTTACATCATTTGCTACCGCTACATCCATAATAGATTTAGCAAAAGCCACAAACTCATCGTTCTTGCTAACAAAATCAGTTTCGCATGCAAGTGTTAAGATAAACCCGGTTTTGTTATCATCTGTAGTTGTTGCAATAACTACTCCTTCTTTCGCCTCACGGTCGCTACGCAGGGCTGCAACTTTTTGGCCTTTCTTACGTAAGTAATCAATAGCTTCTTCAAAATCTCCGTTGCTTTCTACCAGCGCTTTACGACAATCCATCATACCCGCTCCTGTTTGCTGACGTAACTTATTTATATCAGCAGCCGTTATATTTACAGACATACCAGTCTCCATTTTATAATTTTATATAATTAAGAACAAATGTGAACCGTAATTTTCATGATTAAATGATTGTCATGATCTAATCATGTTAATCCTTTAATCATGAAAATCAGGGTTCCTTACCTTCCGCCACCAGGCCTGCGGTTTCCACCGCCGCCACCACCACCCGGAGCACCACCCGAAGATGGGCGACGTCTTTGAGGACCGCCGCTACCCGGACCACCACCGCCTCTTGGCTTGCCACCACCACGTGCACGCGCTGCTTCAGCTTCCGCTTCTGCCTGCAAACGGGCCGCTTTCTTTTCATTTTCATCACCTACTTCTTCCACATCCTCTTCTTTTGAAGCCTGCCTTTCAGCCAGACCTTCTGCAATAGCAGCAGTAATATAGTTAGTGATGATAGCGATTGACTTGGTAGCATCATCATTCGCAGGTATTGCAAAATCTACCTTGTTAGGATCGCAGTTGGTATCTACCATGCCGAATGTACCAATGCCCAGCCGTTTTGCTTCAGACAAAGCTATATGCTCATGCCCGATGTCAACGATGAATAAGGCTGCCGGTACACGTCCCAGTTGGGCGATACCACCTAATACCTTTTCCATCTTCTCTCTGTCGCGACTAAGCGTCAGACGTTCTTTCTTGGTGATGTTATCGAAAGAACCATCACCCAGCATCTTTTCAATGCTTTGCATTTTCTTTACGCTCTTACGAACGGTATTGAAATTGGTAAGCATGCCACCTAACCAGCGCTCTGTTACATATGGCATATTCACTTTCTGGGCACACTCGGTAACAATTTCTTTTGATTGCTTTTTGGTAGCAACAAACATGATCTTTTTACCACTCTTGGCAATCTGCTTCAAAGCTGCCGCAGCTTCCTGCAACGCTTCCGTGGTTTTATTAAGGTCAATGATGTGAATACCTTTCTTCTCCGCAAAAATATAAGGCAACATTTTTGGGTTCCACTTCTTTTTCAAGTGACCGAAGTGTACGCCTGCTTCCAGCAACTGTTGCTGTAACGAAGTAGTTTGTTCCATTTTACTAATTTGAAATTTTTATTGGATTGAAGCAGAGGATTTGATAAAGAATTTAGTCCGGCTATCAAACCTTCATGTTCTGTATTAACGTTTAGAGAACTGGAAGCTTTTTCTTGCTTTTTTCTTACCTGGTTTTTTACGCTCTACCTCTCTTGAGTCACGTGTTAACAAACCGGCTGCTTTTAGTGTCGGACGTAATTCAGGATTCACCTCCAGCAGTGCACGGGCAATACCCAGTTTTGCTGCTTCAGCCTGACCTTTTACACCACCACCGGAAGCATTGATCTTAACATCAAATTTATCCGCAGACTCGATAGTTTTAAAAGGTAACTCAACCTGGTTCTGTAAATACACCAGGGGAAAATATACTTTGTAATCTTTATCGTTAATGATGATCTTGCCTTCGCCTTTACTAAGAAATACCCTCGTCACCGCTTCTTTACGACGACCGACCGCGTTTTTTTGTTTTTCCATTTATTTGTTTTTGAATCCCGTTTGCCGGGAAAAAATTAGAATGTTAGTGGCTGAGGCTTTTGCGCACCATGCTGATGCTCACTTCCTGCATACACAAATAATTTTTTGAACATCTTGCGGCCCAAACGGTTTTTAGGCAACATACCTTTTATGGCTCTTTCTATCAGTGCATCAGGCCTGCGTTTTAACAGGTTCCTGGCCGATTCAGATTTCTGGCCTCCTGGGTGCCCGGAATAGGTGAGATACATTTTGTCGTCCAGCTTGTTGCCGGTAAATACGATCTTGTCTGCATTGATCACTATTACATAGTCTCCGCAATCAACGTGGGGAGTGTAATAAGCTTTGTTCTTACCCCGCAGTACGGCAGCAATTTTTGCGCACATGCGACCTACGGTTTGATTAGTACCGTCAACAACGTGCCAGTTGCGTTGTACAGTAGCCTCATTCGCATGTTTTGTGGTGAAATGTAGTTTACTCATTTGTATACTTTTTAGTGATGCCGTCGCTATCCCGAGGGCTGATGATGAAATAAGGGCGCAAAGGTAACTGAATGCACCTGGCATTTCCAAGAAAGTAAGCAGGTATTTTAAAACATACCTTTACAACAGGCTGTTAATCAATAAAATTTTTATCACTCAATTTTAATGACCACTGAAATAGTGATGAGTTGGAGAAGAATTTTACAAGATAAACGTTATTTATCTTTGCCTGAAAGCTTAATTAATTTGAAATTGCTGCATTAAAGAGCCATAAAATATAAATAATGTCTGGAATTCAACCTCTCGGAAGATCAAATTTTGGTGACCCGGCAAATGCCGGCAATGTAATTTCAATTGAAGCTGCAAACACCTTGCTGAACAATTGGATCAGTAACGACCGCCTCCGGCTTCACATGCGCCAGGTGGCAGCGGTGATGAAAGCCTGGGCATTACAGAAAGAAAATGCTGACCACACAACTGCCTTAAAATGGGAATTAGCCGGCCTGTTACATGATGCAGACTGGGAAAAATACCCCGACGACCATTGCAGGGTTATTATTGAAAAGCTGGAAGAGATGAATATTGATCCCGAAATCATACATTGTATAGCTTCTCATGGTCCCAGGTATTTTGGAGTGGAACCGGTAAACACCATGGACAGGATGATTTATGTGTTTGACGAATTATCAGGTTTCATTCATGCATCCGCCCTGATCAGGCCTACCGGATATGAGGGGATGGATGTAAAAAGCATTCAAAAAAAATTAAAGACACTTTCTTTTGCCGCACAGGTAAGCCGCGAAGATATCAATGATGCCCTTTCAAGAATTAACCACCCTCTTGAAGAGATCATTTCATTTGTAATTGAAAATCAAAAAGACGTACGTTGAATAACAGTTCAAACGTTAAATAAAGATGCTGTATCGAACCCTATGAAAAAATGGTTAATAGCACTGATTGGTATTTGCTTACTTTTTATTGTTTGCATCTATGTTTTTATTCCGGGCACGTTGATTATTTCTAAAATCAGTACCATCAACAGCGCTACAAATGCAGCTAACAGGTTTTTGCTTGACAGCACCAAATGGCATAAATGGTGGCCCCAGCAACCATCTTTGCATTCAAACGCTTCTTTTTC
The DNA here is from genome assembly GCA_964242315.1 of uncultured Flavihumibacter sp. Taxonomy (GTDB): domain Bacteria; phylum Bacteroidota; class Bacteroidia; order Chitinophagales; family Chitinophagaceae; genus JADCRZ01. The sequence continues at coordinate 799 of CAXTDO010000233.1, read as the reverse complement.
TTACAAGGGCTATTCCTATCGCATTACGGAACTTTTTACTGATAAAATCAACGTTCTTACTATCAATGGTAACGACACTATTGAAACTTCCATAAACATACTGCCACTCAACGATTATACACTGGCGCTTCAGTGGAAAGGAACGCTACAGACAGGCTTAAACCCATTTGAAAGAATACTGCAATACAGAAAAGGGGTTAATATTAAAAACAATATGACCGCTATCTTTCTAGCCTTGCGGGTGTTCCTTGAACAAACACCTAATGTATACGGTTTTCCTATTGAAGAAATTATTTCCAAAGATTCCACCTTAATTGCTACAAAGTACCTGACAAGATCGTATCCGGGAACGAAAGAAATCTATGGTTTAATTGATACGATGAAAAAGTATATTCTGCAACAAGGTGCCTTTGAAACCGATCATCCTATGCTTCGTGTGGCAAAGCTAAACGACAGCAGTTATCAGACGATGATCGCGATACCTACCAATAAAGTAGTAGAGGGAAACGGGAATTTTTTCTTTCAGCGCTTTGTGCCTTATAAAACCATTGTTGGTACAGTAAAGGGAGGCGTAAACACCGTGGAGCAGGCTTTTAAGCAAATGGAAATATTTATAGATGATCACCGGAGAACGCCTATGGCTGTACCATTTCAATTGCTTATTACCGATCGTAGTATTGAGGCAGATTCATTGAAATGGATTACGGTGATTTGCCAGCCTGTTTCGTGATCTCTTTGGTAGTGTTTTTTTAACCACGGAGGAAGAGCCGAGGTAGCACGGAGGTCCACGGAGGAGCCT
>CAXTDO010000232.1:0-8169 GCA_964242315.1 uncultured Flavihumibacter sp. | reverse complement strand
GCGAAAGTAGCTCATTTGGTAGAGCGCGACCTTGCCAAGGTCGAGGTGGCCGGTTCGAGCCCGGTCTTTCGCTCCAATAAATTCCAAACGCAGGTTTGGAATTTTTTTTTGGTTTACCCGGGTGGTGGAACTGGTAGACACGCAGGACTTAAAATCCTGTTGGCAGCAATGCTAGTGTGGGTTCAACTCCCATCCCGGGTACGTTTAACAAGCCTTAACTAATTGGTAGTCAATTTTTTAAGGCTTTTTTGTTTATGCTCGTTGACCCTCTGGTTGTCCCTTTTTTGGATTTTTATTTCAGTTTGTTTCTTCTTATTTACCTTGTCTTATTTAAAATTGACGAAGTTTGACTTTGTTTCTGTAAATATGAAAAACTGGGTTATACAAGGCTTATTGTACGATTTTCATCCTTCGCCTCTTAATTATATTAGATCAATGGTACCACTTCCATTTCTGTAAAAAGGATGATCCCACCATTACAGCCGCATTATATCTCGATAACCTTGCTGATGAGTTAAAGCACGAAATAGTGAAACAGACTTCAGTAAATAAAAAATCCTTAACGCTTGCGGTAATAAAAAAAATCTTGGAAAATAAGGAGGCAAGGCAGAAGGCGATTGCTTTATTTGAAAGAAAAGAAGCAAACCTTAATAAAGAGATAAAAATGTTCTTAGAGAACGTAGCCTTATTGATCCATCCTTCGCAGGAAGAAAAAGAACAAATCACTGGTGAAAATGAAAGTGTTACATCTGAACAGTTCCCGGCTCGTACTTATATTATTGCCACACATATGTTTTTAGAGATAAATCATAACGAGCTGCATTATGAAACCCTTATCCGGGATACATCTGCATTGAAAGAATTTATTGCGGCTACATTCAAAACAGCAAAAATATCGGATAGAATTGCTGACATGAAAAATTTCTCTTACAAAAAGTTATTACAGCGAAAAAATAATACCGGTGCACTAGGGCAGTTAAAACCTCAATTAAAACAGATAATTTCTAATCCCGAGATTTTCGGTAAAGATGTTTCTGAATACGCAGCAAAGGTGATGAAGGAGTATTTTGAGGTGGGGGAATGAACTATATGTTTGTCAGATTAATAACTAGTTTTTGAAGTTCTTTACACTATTTGATTACTGGACAGCGTATACTTTCTGAAAATATAGTTTTAGGTGCAATCTAATCGGAGACAATAGCGGGTTCAAAGGTGGCTTACCAGAAATGGGCAAATAATTAATACGGTCTAGCAATCCGTTTTTATACGCCGTGGCAGCGCAAAAAGTCTTCATCAAAAGTGCCGTAAATGGTTGAGAAAATGCAAAACTTTTTATTAAGGAAGCAACAAAAAATTCATCAAAGAAATAAAAATGGCTCTACAAAAGCATAAGGAATTAATAACCACATTAGATGATAATTATTAATCAGTACTTTGAGAACTTATTGGCATAACATCCCATTTAATATGTACTTGGATTATTAATTAATATATACCAGTCTCGAAAATAGTGAATCCTTCTGTAGAAGCTAATTTTTAAGAACTACTTACAGATCCTACAGATCAATAATGATAACAAGGTTTTTCAATTACTTTATAAATCTCCTGAAAATTCATGCATTAAATGCTTCACCTCATCAACCGAAAGATTCTTCAGTGTAACACTCATACTCTTATTCTCACTATTTTCAATTTCAAAACTAATCTCGTTTTGGTTGCGTCGGCTTAGATAGGTTAGTAGGAGTGTACTAAGGACGGAGACAATACCGGACAGAACCACGCTAATTACTTCTCCACTACCAAGTCTTTCAGGGTCAGGGTCTCTAATATCTTCAACATCGACACCATGCTTTTGAGGTGCGGATTCATCTAGATAATCTAAAAATTCATGTAGATCGACACCTTTTACCGTTAGTTTACTCATATACTTGTAATTTATAAAATGATATTATCATCTCCATTTGCCATGGTTGAAAAAAAACATCGATCCACCATGGCCCAAAGCTCATTCGGATAATGGTTGCCGAGCGGGAATGGATTTGGTCGGTTAAGTTTATGGGCATTCTTTTTTTCTAATAATTCAAAAAGTCGGTATGCAGCCAAGTCCGTACTGATGGGATGATTAGTTAAATGCATATATTGTATGCCGCATTCGTAAAGTTTTCTCATCGGTTCCCGGTTTTCACATGTCATAAAATCGATCGCAATATCCTTCCGTAATGCGCCTCTTTCTGCCATCTCCTGCATCCGCTTTTTTAACAGTTTGAACCCTATACCTGTTTTACCTCTTGTTGAGAGTCGTCCTTTTTCAAAATGTGTCAATATCAGTAGCCATTCACCCGCATGCTTTTCTCCTAAAACCTCCTCAAGTTCGACAATGCTGTTAAGATAAATTACAGGGAGACCTTCCTTTTCTAGACGTTCAATAATCGTTTGGAAAATTTTTTCTCGGAGTAATGCCGCTTGTTTGTCCTCCTCTGTTAGACACGCATTCAATGTTTCCGGCCGGTCAAAAGGCAAAAAACCATAAACTAAACGAAAATTTTGTAGCGTTGGAAAACCAATCTTCATCATGTTACCTATCAGATTATATAGATTGGGTGCAGAAACTGTCACAAAATAAATATTTCGTTCCTTCGCCCCCTCTGACACTCGGAAGTAAAAATTGTAAAGAAAATTCATATCCAAAAAGTATTCATTTCCAGCTATACTGCAGTCAAAATAAACAAGGAAACGTGTATCTTCTTCGTAAAAGTCAAACCACGGGATGATAAACATTTCAAAAAGCGGTATCCAGGCTGCTAACATGCTATCGAATTCTTCTTTACTAGTCGACCGAAACATATACCGATCTACCCGTATCATCTTTTCGTAAAATTGCGAAAAAAGAGTTAGAAAATATTGTCCAGTCAGCACCTTTTGTTCTGGAGTTCCTTGGATGAATCTACGCTCATTGCCATTGAGATAAGTGAAAATGCAAAAACAATCTTGTTCCATGCAGTAAGCATAACGAACTGGTACGAGCCTTGGCGCCGTAGGAAATGATCGCTTTGCTAGTACACCACTTTTCAGCATATCCATTACACTTCGCCTGAATGCACTGCATGTCTCTAAGTTTCCCACAACATGCATTGGTAAAAACATATTTAACGATTTAATGCATAAATGGCGTTGCCGCGCTTTAAGAGCTGAACTCCTCCGCTATTGTATCTTTGGTAAAGATATATCCGCCCCGTCGAGGCGGATCGGAAGGCAGTAATAACAGGATGATTTCCCTTATGTTTAATAGAAAAAATATCAGGAGTTAAGCCCATTCTCGAACAATCATCTCGAAGCTTAAATAAATCCTGCCGCACCTCGTTGACAATACTGTTGTTAATTGGAATATCAGACTCCACACGTGACACATACCTGACTTCGTTGTCTTGTACTATGTAGGTCTTGTCACCTCTGACAATTAATTGGTCAGGATCATCAGTAAGAGCCAAAATTTCTTCTGGGGTGAGTGTACTCTCGCATACCAATGTCTTTTCCGGGTTTTTCAAAAAAGGCACGACTTCCTGCAAAGTCGGTGGTTCCAAAAATCGAAAGGTCATAGACTTAATAGCTATTTTCTGTTGGCTTTTAAGGCTTGATCTTATCAATGCTATCAATGCGTCCTCACGAAATCTTAAAGGATTATAAAAAGAATTTGTTTCGGGAATCCCTGCCATGGCAAAGTGGGGAGTACTTCCCTGGGCAAAAGTTGTAAGTGACAACAATAAACCGGCGAAGAAAGATAGTTTTTGTAAAATTCGACTCATAATCTTTAGTTTTTTAAAGATTTAAACTCAGACAGGCTATAGAAAAGAGGCGTGTCAATATAGTGATCTGTTACTTGCAGAAAACTGTTTCCCAGTAAGAAAAAAGGGGTAATTGTAAAATTGGCGCCTTCCTTACGAACATCAAAAAATACACGCTCGGATTGAAAAATGCCGGCAATATAGTCTTTGTCGTCATTTCGGTATAAAGCATTTGAAGCTGGCATAAATTGAGGATATTGCGAAAGAATTTGTTTCCAAACAGCAGGACGTTCCTTATACCAGAGCCGAAAAGACCTGTTGGTTACAGAATCGTTTATCTGAAAATTCCAGCCACGTAAAAACGCATCTATCACAACTTGTTGCTCGTGTTCTTCGTCTTCTGAAAGTGTCGAATTTAGATAGCTTAGTATATAGACCTTGTCGTCCTGTAAGCTATTGATCATGCGAATCAGGTCCCGCTCCATCGCAATTTTGTTCGATTCAAATTTTTTCTGATACAATTTGCCAAGTGAAATAAAATCTTTAAGATTTCTTTGTGCCTCTGCGGTGAATGTAGTATTAGGATCAAATTGAGCTCTTAACGCTTCCTTAAAAGTTATAGGTCTTGAGTTAAGTATGTTTCCAAATGCGTCCTTAGTTGTTATTGTGAACCCCGGTGGTGTTAATGGAAATTTGCCAAGATTAAATGGTACAGAATCTATTAATCCCAAATTTTCCCTGAAATAATGAAACTTATAATCTCTTGTATTGTCGGTCGCGCCTGAAAGCTTGCGCAGTGTAATTCTGTTTTTAATAATACAAATGTTTGCGATTGAATCAGAACGCATAAAATCCCTTCGTAAATCTGCAAAAAGATGCAAAGCTGGTATTTCCCCAAACACTTTGTTAGGGACCGTTAACCGGATAATACTGTCATGTTGGAAAAAAGGTACCACAACTGGATGGGGCACATTTTCATAACGTATTATATATCGATTTTGTTTTGTGGAACCATTATCGAAAGCTTGGCGAAAAGTTAGGAAAGCATGTTTGATTTTGGCGGAAAGTGCCTGATAAGTGGAAAGAGAGATGGTCTGAAGGATTATTTCATCCGGGTTATTTTTGGCCAGTCGCGCCAGGCGGGTATACATATTCGCAACCATCAAATTATATGTCTTGTCAACAGCTCTAGGACGGAGGTCATAGCCGATTCCGAAGGATGAAACCGTCTCACCTGTATATCCTTCTTTCTTCAACAACCGGGAGACTTCTAGACTGGCTGCAGAACACACTGATTTGTAAGCGTGACCTGCAATAATAAAGCCCACGTAATAGCTTCGATCTTTAATAAAACAGACGTGAATGGGCAAAGAATTAATAGAATAGCTCAGTTGGGGGACAGTAAGAGAGTCGTTTCTTTGTGCTTTCGTTAATTGAAAAGCAAAAAAAATTGGAAATAAGGTGATAAGCACTTTCATAAAACAGACACGAGGTTTTCAGAAAAATAAATTATAGTTTTCAATTTTGCAATAAAGAATTGAATAAATTAGGATGTTATTTTCGATTTTAATCCGACTCCATTTTGTATATTAAATTTAAATGGTACCGTTTTCATTACTTTAAAAAAGGTGATCCCACTACAGCAGACGCATTATATATCGATGTTCTTGATGATGAATTAAGGCATGAAATAGCGGAACGGTCTTTATTAGAAAAGACATCCTTGACTCTTGCAGAAAAAACCTGGGAAATAAAGTTGCAAAACAGAAGGTGATAGTTTATTTGAAAGAAAATAAGGAGATCTTAATAAAGAGATAAAAATGTTTTTAATTAATGGAGCCTCGTTGATACGTCCTTCCCCGGAGGAAAAATAACAAACTACTAGTGAAAATGAAATTGTTACTTCTGAACAGTTTCCGACTCGTGTTTATATTATTGCTACACATCTGTCTTTGGAGTAATATCAAAACGAGCTGAATTGTGAAACTCTTATCCGGGATACATTTGCCTTAAAAGAATTTATTGCTACAATTTTAAAACGGCAAAATTATCGGATAGGATAGCCGAAATGAAAACTTTGTTACAAAAGTTACTGGAGCGCAAAAATGAATACCGGTGCAAGCGGGTAGTTAAAAGCAATTAAAAAAAGATAATTTCTAACTCCTCATTTTCAGTAGCAAGGTTTCAGAACTTGCCGGAAAGATACTTAAGGAAAATTTTGATAACAATGATTAACCCTGTTGTGCGCCGGGCATTTCATCTCAAACCGCATTTAATAAAAGATCAGCATTCACATGTAATTCTTTATGCACTGCCTTTAGAAATTGGATATCTGGCTTCTGTTTACCTTTCATAATTAAAGAAAGCTTTGCGTCACTGACATTGAGTTTCCTGGCTACATCTTTTTGCCTAAGCCTCATTTCATACATTTTCATTTCAATGATACCTGCCAGTGTGGTTGGTTCTTCTATCTCATACTTATTTTGTTCATAGTGCTGGGCAGCTAATGAGAGTTTGCGGATTTCAGATAGTTCGCTTTTCATAACCTTATCACTACCCTTGGACATAAGAGTATCGATTTGGTTCATTACTTCCTTATAGTCCTTGTCATTTAATATTTTTTTTCCTGTTGCCATAATTTATTGCTTGTGAAAAGAAAAAGCTCCACCAACTATATATTAGTGGAATCAATTCTATCATAATCTTTATGCAATCCTATAAACCGGATATACACGGTTCTAATATCAAAAAAGATCATCGCTACAAGCCTGTATGTATTCCCCCGGATATTAAATACAAACCGATCATTTCCTACAGCGTCAACGGAATTAAATAATTCCTTAATTTCATGAAAGCTACTCCAATCTGCAGCAATGGTTAAGCGATACCAGTTATTTAGAGCATCTTTCGAATCAGGATATTTCTTATAAAATTGACTCAATGTTCCATAACTAATTACTACCATTTCTTGATATTAGCGCAAAGTTGCGGTAAAATTTAGATTTTCTAAAATATAATTTAGATTTTCTAAAATAAAAGGTATAAAAAGGTCTACCCTATACCTTTTAAAAGGTATACCATCCCTTTATTGCGCTTGATTTCAATTGCAGATTCGCTCTTTAAAATCAAGCATATGTCTACTTCTATTTTATTCAGTGATACCCCAGAGCATTTTTACCAGCAATTAAAAGAGTGTATTGAACAAGCTATCCAGAAAAAATTATCAACGCTCAAAAAAGAGGATGCAGAGATCTATCTCAAAAAACATGAGGTCTGTAAAATGTTACAGGTGTCAAAGCCTACTATTGATAGTCATGTAGAGAGGGGCTATTATAGGAAACATTATATAGGCTCAAGGGTGTTTTATAACAAACAGGAAATCCTGGCTTATCTATCCAGGAAAAGCTCCTGATTGATTTATTTACTTTAATAATGTTTTTATGGATTATGTACGAATTGGAACAACTTATTACAAGAAAGTACGAAGGCCGCTTGCCTCCCTGGACGTCGTGGAAAATATGGTTCCCTGGTCTGTCGCGTGCATTAAGCAGGATCACGGCAAACATTTTCTTTCTTCCGTTCCGCGTTTTGATGGATTTTGCCTGATACCGAGTCACCTGGAATATCAGCGGGAAATTGAAAACTTTTATAACCGCTATCATCCCTTCGTGCATAAACCAGTGCCGGGGTACCCGCATCAAACACTTGTTTTTCTAAAGCATGTCTTCGGTGAGCAACTAGATATCGGTTTGGACTACCTGAAAATAATGTTGATGTACCCGATGCAAGTATTACCCATCCTTTGCCTGGTAAGTACGGAAAGGAATACCGGGAAGACGACCTTCCAGAATTTTCTAAAAGTCATATTCGGTGATAATATGACCATCAACAGGAATGAAGACTTTAGAAGCAACTTCAATGCGGAATGGGCGAACAAATTAATTATTGGTGTTGATGAAACCCTGCTCGACCGCAAGGAAGACTCCGAACGCATTAAAAGCCTGAGCACTTCCAAGTATTATAAGGTAGAAGCCAAAGGGCAGGACAGGCAGGAAATTGAGTTCTTCGGAAAGTTTGTCTTTTGCAGCAATAATGAAAATAATTTCATCATTATGGACTTGGAAGAGATCCGCTACTGGGTGAGGCGTTTAGAGGCGCTTCAGAATGAAAATAAGAATATGCTGGAATAGCTTAAAATCGAAATCCCTGTCTTTATTCATTACTTAATTGAAAGGCCATTTACCACCGAGCATACTACAAGAATGTGGTTTCGGCCGGATCAATTAGCTACAGCCGCTTTAAGAAGGATCAAACGTTTCAACCGTAACAAACTTGAAGTAGAAATGTCGCAGTTGCTGTTGTTAATTTTAGATAGCAGGGAGTCAGT
>CAXTDO010000231.1:0-8188 GCA_964242315.1 uncultured Flavihumibacter sp. | reverse complement strand
CCATTGATCCGATTGGCTTACTGGCAGATTGTGCGCAGCAAAATGGCTTATGGTTGCACGTAGACGCCGCATATGGCGGCGCTTTAATGTTCAGCGAAAAACATAAGCATAAATTGCAGGGTATTGAAAAGGCAGATTCTGTAACCATTGACTTCCATAAACTATTTTATCAGGCCATCTCCTGCGGCATTTTTATGGTTAAAGACAAGTCGTCGTTTGAGTTCATCCGGCTTCATGCCGAGTACCTGAATCCGGAAAGCAACGAAGATTTTGGAATTGTAGATTTGGTGTATAAATCCATTCAAACAACCCGAAGGTTTGATGCACTTAAACCATTAATTACCCTGCAACATATAGGTGTTAAAAAATTCGGCGAAATGCTTGAATATACCATAGAACTTGCAAAGGAAACCAGTAGTATCATTGAGCAAGATCCGGAGTTTGAATTAGCTTACAAAACGCCCATAAACGCAGTAGTTTTCAGGTATTTACCTGAAAACAATTTAGACCCGCTTGAAACAGATACTGTCAATAAAGCAATTAAATCACAACTCCTGCTTTCGGGAAAAGCTATTATCGGACAAACATCCGTTAATGATCGGGCATTTCTGAAGTTTACGTTGCTTAATCCCATGACAACGATAGACGATGTCTCCGAACTTCTTGATACAATTAAACAAATTGGGAAAGCAATCCTGAACCGTTTGAAAAATAAAAATCTCTGAGAAAAAGCTATGAAATTAAAACTTCTTGAATGGACGAAGAGATACTTGCCAGCGGAGATATTCTCACTTGTTATCACTTTACTTTCGGCAGGCCTGGCATACCGGCTTACCGGAAATCAACTTACCACAGCGCTGGTCGGAACCTGGGCAGGCAATTTCTCTTATTTTGGATGTATAATCATCACCGATATTATCCAGACTTTAAAAGAGTTCAACCGGAACGGAGCACCTTATACATGGAAAGCATTTCTTGCAAACGTAAGAGCGCTTGTTCTTGAATTTGGTGTCGCTGAAATTATAGACAGCTTTTTTATAAGACCAATGCTGATGTATTATTTGCCTGCGTTGCTAAATAACCTGTCACTTGGCATTCTCCTGGCAAAAATTGCAGCGGATATTACTTTTTATATTCCGGTGATTGCAAGCTATGAGCTCAGCAAAAGGCACCTAAAGGGAACCCGGTAAAAGATCTGCAAAGAGCGCCGGATATGTTTATAAATTCCAGTTGCATATCTCGTATGGGAAACCCTGAATTTGTATTGAGCAATGTGTTCATTTAACTGCTCTTATCCAACGACCGCTATATCCTTCCAAAATGCCCTGCCTGTAATTGACATATGCCATTCCTTTCGTATTATGACAGGTAAACACAGCATACTGGAGTTCTTGCATACACCGGTCACATTTTTTGTGAGTTTATTAATACCCACCTTAATTATAACTAATTCGTCAACCGAGCCGTACTTAGTGACGTAAGTGAAGAGACCTTACCAGCTCGTACGTTTCGGTATCTTCGTACATGCCGTAGGCATTTACTAAAATTCCTTTTATAGCAAACCGTTTTGAAGAAATAGCAAACAAAATGGTTTCATCTGCGGGGTCAGTTAATCCTTCAAAGCGGTGCACTTCGTCAATCTCAAAATTATTTGCACTTAAACTATTTCTCTCATGTTCGGGTAAACTTTCCCTTAATGCGGGCAGGTTAAAGTTTACTGAATAGCCTTTTTTTGCCAAATCGTTTAATGCTTCAGTTACCGTTTCATACGTTTTCATTGTAACTATGTTTTTAGATTGCTGTTTTTTTTAACCACAGAGGAAATTAGAGTAGAAGAAGAGTTTACACAGAGGAGGTCTCTGTGTAAACTCTTCTTCTACTCTGAATTTCCTGTGGTTAAAAAAACTATCCGGATGGTCAACAAATACATTTTTATCAAGGTTGCACTTTTACTTATTAATATTTAAAAGAATAGCTGAAAGCTGAATTGGTTGAGACAGAAATGGTGAGTGACCCGTATTGATTGAATACACCTTTGTTATATGTGCAGCCGCTACCATTTTATTTTGCAAGTTCAACCCTATTGCGTGGTCTTGTAAAGTGTGAATATAGTATTTATCCACTTTACCAAAATTGCCATCAGTTACACTTACCTTGTTTGTAAAGGGAATAGCGGGTTCAGGCTTGAATTTATCAAGCACTAATTTTTGTACATCCGCCGAAGCATCCTGGCAAAAAATAGGTACAATAGCCTCTTCCTTTATATCAAGCGTTAGCTGGTCTGCAGAAGGCACAATTGAAGCTCCAAGTAAAGATTGTGTATCCATTGACGAAAGTTCAAGCAGTGACTGGCCATTAGCAGGCACGAAAGCCCCAACATAGATAAGTTTTTCAATCTGACCAGGTATTTTTTCAGCAACTGCTGATATCACCATCCCTCCCATGCTGTGACCGACTAATACTACTTTTCCCTGAACAGCATTGATAGCGGTTATCACTTTATCACGGTAAACATCCATAGTTACATTTATGGGTAAAGTAGCATCCTGACCATGAGCAGGCAATTCTACAACAATTACTTTTTGCCCATTTTTCTCCAACTCATCTTTTACCTGTTGCCACACATAAGAGGCCTGCCACGCTCCATGAACGAGCACATAGGTTTTTGTTTGAGCCGCAGGATTGTCATTATGCGAACATCCCGTCTGTGTGAACAGCACCGTTAGAATTGTAAGTATAATCAGAAATGTCTTTGTCATAATTGTTGTTTTAATTTTTTTATTAAATGATTTAACGATGTAAAATTGGCCGGTAAAAGCAAACATGTCAATGCATAGATTAGAGGTTTGCTTGTCTATTCTATTGGTCTTTTCATCTGAAACATAAAATGGTATACGTTATACAGTAAGTTAACGTGAATACTGGATTACCAAAAAGTGAGGTTGATTTAATTTCATAACATCTTTCTTGCTGAAATTGCCATTTAGTAAGAGGCTTTAGTGTCCTTTGTGGTTTAACTTTGTGTTCCTTGTCGTTAATAGTCTGAAGTAGAAAGAGTTTTTTACCACAAGGAACACAAAGTTAAACCACAAAGGACACAAGAAATGCTGAAGACGACGCAGTACCTGACTCGTGGACATCGATTGGCAATCCAGTATTCACGTTAAGTTAAAAACGAAAGCTATAAGTGTAGCTCTTGTTGATAATGATTATAGTAAGCCTTTAAGCAGGTGATGTTCTCTAATCTGGTTTGCTTACTCCAGGATTTTGATTTTTCCATTGATCCGGATTTCCAATAATTGACACCTCATTTTTGACTACAACAAAAGTTGATTTGGATACAACTACTACCCATTAGTTACTGAGCTTTGCATCATTAAATATAAGATAAAATAAAAATGATGAAAGTAATTGTAACAGGTTCTTTGGGAAACATCAGTAAGCCACTTACACAAGAGTTAGTGCAAAAAGGACATCACGTAACTGTGATAAGTAGTAATCCGGAAAAGCAAAATGATATTGAAGCATTAGGAGCATATGCAGCTATTGGTTCGTTAGAAGATGTCGGATTTTTAACAGAAAATTTCAAAAACGCAGACGTGGCTTATTGTATGATACCACCCAATAACTATTTCGACCCCAATCTTGATCTGATTGCCTATTATGAAAGAACAGCCGGCAATTATGCAAAAGCCATTCAGGATTCAGGCATAAAACATATTGTCTATCTTAGTAGTATTGGTGCTCATTTGGCTCAGGATTCGGGCATTCTGATTGGTCATCACAGAGGAGAAGGCATTTTAAATAATCTTTCTGATGTTGCCATAACTTTTATGCGTCCTGTTGGTTTTTACTACAATTTATTTGGTTTTGTACCAATGATAAAATCAGCAGGCATTATTGCGGCCAATTGGGGTGCAGATCAAACCTTAGTCTGGGTTTCGCCTAAAGATATAGCTGCTGCCATTGTTGAAGAGATGGAAACACCAGTTACCGGCAAAAAAATAAGGTATGTGGCAAGTGATGAACTTACAGGTAACGAAACAGCAAGAATCTTAGGTGCAGCTATCGGCAAGCCGGATTTGAAGTGGATTATTATTCCGGGCGAAGAGATGTTACGCGGCCTGGTAGCTGTTGGACTGAACCCGACAATTGCAGCAGGTTTGGTGGAAATGTACGCAAGCCAGCAAAGTGGTTTACTAATGGAAGATTATTATCTTAACAAGCCTGTTTTAGGTAAAGTGAAATTGTCAGACTTTGCAAATGATTTTAAAAATGTTTATAATGCTTAACATCTAATCGGTTTGAAATATGGCAAATAAGAAAATTCAGAAGATAAAAACAATCAGCGAATATCACCGGATAAGGGGATTGCCAAAACCTGAACATCCATTAATCAGCGTTATAGATTTTGAAACCATCAAAAAGTCGGAGGAAAATGACGCAACAAGCTGGGTCTTCGAATTTTATTCTATCGCACTCAAACGAAATTTTGGCGCTAAAATAAAATATGGTCAGCAACAATATGATTTTGATGAAGGTGTGCTGTTTTTTATTTCACCAGGCCAGGTTTTTAGTATTGAAGTGGGAATAAATAACACCGTAAAACCATCAGGATGGATGTTGCTTATCCATCCTGATTTTTTATGGAACACTTCGCTTGCCAAAACAATAAAACAATATGAATATTTTGATTATGCAGTAAACGAAGCGCTGTTTCTTTCAGAAAAAGAAGAAAAAACAATTATAAGCGTTTTGCACAACATTCATCAGGATTACCATTCCAACATAGACAAATTCAGTCAGGATATCATCATAGCTCAATTGGAACTGCTACTCTCCTATTCTGACAGATATTATCACCGCCAATTTTTGACAAGAAAAATTTCCAGTCATAAAATCCTTGACAGATTAGAAGATGTGTTAAGAGAATATTTTAACCGGGAGTTACATAATGGATTACCAACAGTTCAATACATTGCCGAAGCATTAAATGTATCGCCTAACTATTTAGGCAGCTTACTCAAAGTGTTAACAGGCCAAACCACACAGCAACATATACACAACAAACTTATCGACAAAGCAAAAGAAAAATTATCTACCACAGATTTATCAGTAAGTGAAATTGCATATGAACTTGGTTTTGAACATTCCCAGTCATTTAGCAAGTTGTTCAAGTCAAAAACCAATCTTTCGCCTTTAGAATTCAGGCATTCATTTAATTAATATTGTTAGCAAACTGGTTAATTGGATCTATATCAGGTATGGTATAACACATTTTATTTTAGCAGCTAACTTTGTAAGTGGTCGAACATCTGACTTTTATATGTCATTTTACATGTGACACGACGACTCACCGGGACTTTACTGGCGGCACTGTTGTCAGTCAGCGTCTTCATAAACAACACCAGGTATTTCTTTTCTTTATCAGTAAGATTCAACGGTATAGGCAGAATAGTGAAGAAAGGCAGACCTGTCATATCCGGCCTAATATCTTTTGCAAATTTATTACCGGCTGCATGATCATAGAAATCAACAACCTGTTCCAGGGTACGGTATACACCATTGTGCATATAAGGTGCTGTAAGTGCAGCATTTCGTACGGCAGGTGTTTTAAAAGAGAATTTCATGAACATGTCGGTTTTAATTTTCATCACGCCCATATCGGCATCCACAACGTATTTCTCCATGGTATCTTTTACCGGTACAGCAATGGAATGATGGTCTGTAAAATCAAAAAACGGGGGTGTCACGCTTTTTATATTTCTGCATTACACTTTCTGGTTCATTTCCTGTTGGTCCTATAAATAGCCATGAATCGGGTATCATTGAGTAAAAGCCTTTCTTTCCATTCTTTTCAAAATGGAAAGGTTCAATGAGTTTGCGGTAATATAACTGAGGTTCAAAGTAAAGTATAACGCGGGAAGCCTGTTTGAAATAGTAGCAAAGTTCCTCATACTTTCTCTAGCGTACTGTATAACTGCTATCATAAAAATAAATGGGAAACTTTTGCAGGAAAGAGTCCAGCGAGCCCGCCTGTTGAGAATATAACTGAGTTATCCGGCTAACTGCGGGAGATAAATCTTTCTTCTTTTTGGTATGCGACATTGTCAAACCGGCAATGAGCAGTATCACCATAGAGAATAAAATCAGCTTTTTCATTATATGCTGTCTTTTATATCATCGTAAATAAAAATACAATTTTTTGATCAGGCCCGCAAGCCATTGGATGCATACTAACACATATAAAATCTCACATAATTGTTGCATTAATTAACAACACTTTACCCTTAAGAAGCCTCCGCTGCATAGGATCTTGAGCCATCTAAAAGTTCCTTTGCAGGCAATACCGAAACCCAGGAAAGCACAACAATTGCGAAACGTACTATGTGAAAAGGAAATTACCCGGCTTTCTAATTCATTATAATAAAAGGTGTTGACAATAACCGCATACAATTATTCATTGAGCGTTCGAAAGGCAAAAGGACAAGTGTGTAACCTTTGATCTAAGATTGCACGACGATCGCCGGAAATATATTCAATTGACTGGATCAAAAACGGACGACTAATCTTGTGAAGGACAATCCATTTGTAGCATATACAGCGCAAGGTCTACATAAATAGTTTCCAATTAACGGCAGGGAAACTGGTATAAGAAAAGACGTAATCTTCCATATATAAAGGACATTCCAATATTAAAAAATCCGGAGCATTATCTTCATGTAATAAGACAATAGCCGATTAACATTGTAAGTTCATTTGATGACGTTTGAAAAAAAGGGAAACATTAAAAGCGGTAAGTGAAAAGTTCATTCATATAAATCGAAAAAGCCATTCACAACCTATCAATGTGTTTGATTGACGAGGATCATGAAAGAATTAACAGTCATTGTAAATGAATGTAACTAGAAATGAATATTGCGGATACATTTGCGTCTTATTCTCAAAATATGTATTTTTCATGTGTTGATTCTAAAATTACTTTCACAACTCCCAATTCAACAAACCGCCTCTCATCATATTACCGTTTATAGATGCAAAAAGTCGTTTTAAAGGTATATAATGGGAGTTAGAGTGGCGTTGCCATGAAAGTATTCAGGTGTAATTTAGGGATCGATAAAAAAGGACTTTCCTGTTTAATTAAAAGCTGGTGAAAGGTAAAGGCGTTGTTAGCAGGAATGTTATTTTTCTTAAATAGTCTTAGTACTGGTTGTATGTAGTGATAAACAATTTCGGAGTGCACCTATTAATCGGCTAGTTATTAACAATAATTTGTTTTGGACATGCGGCTAATACGAACGTTGTGTGTAATGCAACGGCCATCCCGTGCCACCTGACATTCAGATGAAATTTCGTAAATTTACGGATTCTATGACGGAGTAATTGGACTAAACTTCGCTGCCGTGTACTAACATGGCAGTACAATAGAGCTGAGCAACAGTACATATAATGAGCTTTTAAATAATATATCTACAGCAGTACCGGGCAGGGCTGATTTAATGCCCTGCCGGACGTCTATTCTTAAACATTGTGTAACTCTATTAACACATATCTTTATGCGGGAACATAACAAAAGATGGTTGATTAGCATGATGAAAACATCCGGAAGCAAACGTAATCATTTGTCTAATGGACGCTATGCTGATGAACGCAATTCTAAAAAGGAATACAACTTTGCAGATTTGCCTCAACATGAAAGTATAAAATCCACGCAGAAATTCTACAATGGGAAAATAAATTATGGACTTTTAGTAAGATTTTTGCGAGGACAAATCGGGAATGATTGGAACACGGTTTATTCAGAAATCTTACGCCGCATTCCCACAAAATTGCTTGATTATATAGAAATGGTATTTTGGTTTGTAGCGGATAAAATTGATTTCATTGACGGCAGGCCTTGGAATAGGAAGAATCAGCAATTTATCTGGACAGGGGAAGCGATCGGACCGGTTATAATGGGATATAAACAGGAGTGGCCGGAATTTACTGAGTTTTATGTCCATCCAGAAACAAACAAATTAGTTCAAATACCACAAAAGGCTTATAAAAGAATTCTAAAGAAAAAAACATAGGCGCTACAGCCAACATACGGCTTTGCAATATGGCGGGATGACGAATATGCTCTGAACTTTTTGATCGTTAATCAACTTCGGTTCCGGCCAATGGGTAAAGCCAAGCTGTGATTCTC
>CAXTDO010000230.1:0-8212 GCA_964242315.1 uncultured Flavihumibacter sp. | reverse complement strand
CGTTCATGGGGCGACGTCATCATACAAACAGATCCAATAGTATCTCTTGATATTTCCAATCTTGCCAAGCCGGTTTCCGCTCAGGCTGATGTGATGAAATTAATTAAGGCCGATATCGACAGTTCCATTACCAACTACGGTACCGATTACAGCATCAAAAATTCAAAAGCAACCTGGTCGAAAGCCGCCACCCTCATGCTGAAGGCAGAAGTGAATTTATGGACGAGCTACCGCGGTGGAGGCACTGCCGATGCTACGATAGCAAGAAATGCCCTTACTGAAATTCAGTCTAACATTCCGTCACTGGCATTGCTGCCTAATTTTACAGATGTGTTTGCCGTTACAACGAAGGGCAATAACGAGATCATATTTACCATCAGGTATCTTCTGAACGAAGCTACCATGACATGGGTTACTGCAAGCTATGTTCCTCAGACAGGACTAATATCAAACTTTTACGATTCGGTTGCAAACCGCCAGTTTAATGCAACGGCAGACAACTGGGTTGGATTATTAAGAGTGCCGACAAAAATCTCCACTTTCAGGGCCTATAATGATAAGGATAGTAGAAAGTGGGCTACTATTCAGCCCGCTTATAACCTGGCCTCGGGCACATACAAAATTGCCGGCGCTTTCGTAAAAAAGTATGCCGGCGAGCAGAGCGCGGGATCACGTATGTTCACCAACGATTACCCTATCTATCGTTATGCTGATCTGCTGCTGATGCTCGCCGAAGCTAAATTGATTTTAGGACAGGATCCCAGTGCTGACATTAATGCGGTAAGAGCCAGGGCTTACGGAGCCAGTTATAATGCTGCCACACTGGGGTATCCCAATCAAAGCATTGATGCAAATCCGAAAGAGGCACTGTTGCAGGAGCGTTTTTTCGAATTCATTTTCGAAGGAAAGCGATGGTACGACCTGAGGAGAATGGGTGACGCTTACGTGTACGCACACACGACCGTGCCTTCCACGCAGGCCTACAAGTTACTTTGGCCGATAGACCGCACTTCGCTCACCAATAACCGGGCGCTTACTCAAAATCCAGGGTACCCTTCTTTTTAGTGAAGTTTTTTTTAAACACAGAGGGCACAGAGGGAGGAAACACAGAGACCACGGAGGCCCTCTGCGCCCTCTGTGTTTCCTCCCTCTGTGCCCTCTGTGTTTAAAAAAAACTTACAGGGTTAGCAACCACCTTTAACTTAAACCAAATGAACACAAAACATCTTGAAGGCTTGATCGCTGCACCTTTTACGCCCATGCACAGCGACGGCTCGTTAAATATTTCACAGATACCCCGGTATTATGAGATGCTTAAGTTCAACGGTGTAAAAGGAGCGTTCATATGTGGTTCTACAGGTGAAGGCGTGTCTTTATCGCTAAAAGAGAAAATGGCGGTAGCAACAGCATGGGCGGAGGTTACCAATGCAGATAAGGATTTTAATGTGCTGGCTTTTGTAGGCGGTACCAGTATCACCGATTGCATAGAGCTGGCAAGACATGCACAGCAATGCGGCTTATATGCGGTGTCTTTCACATCTCCTTTTTATTTTAAACCGGCTACTGTGGAGATACTCGCTGAAGCCTGTATTGCAGTGAGCGAAGCAGTTCCGGAAATGCCCTTTTATTATTACCATATCCCGGTTTTAACAGGCGTCAATTTCGCAATGTTAGATTTATTAAAGGCGCTGCATGACAGGCTGCCTGATATGGCCGGGATTAAATATACTCATGAAGATTTTATGGACTTTCTCTCCTGTGTGAATTTTGAAAATGGAAGGTACGATATGTTATGGGGAAGAGACGAGAACATGCTTGCAGCACTGGCAGTGGGCGCACGCGGCGCAGTGGGAAGTACCTTCAACTATGCGGCGCCATTATATTATTCAATAATAGATGCTTTTAATAACAACGATTTTGCAAAAGCCCGGTTGCTGCAACAGCAATCAATCAACATGATCCGGCTGCTGGGTAAGTATGGAGGCATAGCTACCGGTAAGGCTTATATGAAACTGATCGGGCTTGATTGCGGGACCTTTCGTTTACCCGTTAAAAATATGAGCGCTGGTGATTTTGAACAATTTAAATCTGATGCCGGAAGCATAGGATTTGATAGTTTTAAATCAATATTGCCGTAGCTTTTAGTGCATAAGGCAAACGCAAAAAACTTTGTAATGAAACAGCTAACGGTAATGGTTCTGTTAATGATGTCTGCGGCACCACTTGCGGCACAACTCAAAGACATGCCCGTGTTCATCTCAGGCCGTGAGGCACATGCAAGCTATCGTATTCCCGCTATCATAAAAACGCCTGGTGGCGACCTTCTTGCATTCTGCGAAGGAAGGTTGAACAATACCCGCGACTTCGGAGATATTGATATTGTTATGAAACGCAGCAGCGACAATGGTAAAACCTGGGGGCCGCTGCAAATAATAGTTAATAATGATACGCTTCAGGCTGGTAATGCCGCACCTGTTGTAGACCTCTTCGATCCCGCATATCCGAAGGGCCGTATTTTTTTATTTTACAATACCGGCAATAACCACGAAGGCGAGATAAGAAAAGGAAACGGCCTTCGTGAAGTATGGTATAAAACTTCTTTCGATGCAGGCGTTACCTGGTCAGCGCCGGTAAATATTACTACTCAGGTACACCGGCCAAGACAACCCGGCGTTCAATCATCATATGACTTTATGGAAGATTGGAGAAGTTATGCCAATACTCCGGGACATGCCATACAACTTACAAAAGCAAACTTTAAAGGTAGAATATTTGTAGCTGCCAATCATTCTTCGGGTCCACCCCAGAACAAGTTTGAAGACTACCGCGCCCATGCATTTTACACTGATGACCATGGTAAAACTTTTCATTTAAGTGCAGATGTTCCTATGCCCGGCGGCAACGAATCCATGGCCGTAGAATTAGCGGATGGCGTGCTGATGATGAACCTCCGTAATCAGCAAGGCGATACCCGAACGAGGATCATCGCTACCAGCAGTAATGGCGGGTCAGCGTGGGATACTGCTTATTACGACTTCCATCTACCCGACCCCGTTTGCCAGGGCAGCATCATTCAATTAGGAAAACAAAAGGGAAAGAACATACTGGCTTTCTGTAATAATGCGGCTACCCGTCACCGCGATAGCCTTACCCTCAGAATCAGTTTCGATGAAGGCATGAGTTGGAAGAAAAGTTATCCTTTGGCCATAGGGCCCAAAGGAAACTCCGCAAATTATTCAGCTTATTCTGATCTGGTAAGAATCACCAAAAATAAAGTGGGTGTTTTGTTTGAGAAGGAGAATTACTCGCAGATTGTTTTTCGGGAGGTTGAGTGGTAAGTCTGATAAGTTAATCTAGAAACAACAGCTTCATAAATTCATACAAAAAGAGGGAATGACCTGTGAGGTTTTTAGAAACCTCACAGGTCATTCCCTCTTTTTTGAATTAACTAAAAATAAATGCCCTCAAATCTTTTCAAAATAATGCCGCAAATGATTCTTCATTTTATTTCTGAATTCCTCGGCATTGCCGTTTTTTAAGGTGTTGAGTAACACCCTGTGTGAAACGTAGTCGCCATCCTGTACCTGGCTGGTTACATGTAAACCGTTGTCAACATAATCGAAGATAGGAAGAAGGATGTTCTGGAATCTTTGAATGGTATGGTTCCCGGATATTTGATAAAGCATCGAATGAAATTCCACATCGTATTTCAGCTTTTCAATCCTGTTGCTGGTCTTCTCTTCTTTTTCAACAATCTCCTGTAACCTTACCAGACTTTCTTCCGTTTTTCTTAAAAACAATATGTCTGCAAGTCCTATTTCTACTACCAGTCTCATCTCGAAAATTTCTTTCATGGTATCGCCATTCAGCAATTTCGGATCCAGCACCCTTTCCATATTGGTCAGCAGGTCTGGCTGGGTGATGACCATTCCCCTGTTTTTACGAGACTCTATGATGCCAAGCGTTCTGAATCTGGCAAGTGCCTCGCGAACGGCTGTTCTGCTTACACCCATGGCTTTCGCCAACTCCATTTCCTTTGGAAGAGGGTCTCCAGGTAAAAAGTTTTCTCTCTTAAAAAATTCCTTTAAATTGATCTCTACTTTATCTACCTGGGTCAGGTTGTCAATAGGTCTTATCTTGGTTAAACGAATGTCCATCATAGTGCAAGTGTAAATTGCCGCAAAAGTATTGCAAGCCTTGAAGCATGCTAAAAAAATAATGCGGTTCTAAAATTAAACTATATATTTGAATAAGTAAGACATATTAATTATGAATAGGAACAACAGCGTTAAATGTTGCCTGCATAACGACTACAAATTGCTTAAAAAGGGCTCACTACGTTTATCAGTTTTCTTACTTTTCACAGCCGGTATCACATTTATTTGTAGCGGCTGGCAGTCACCTATCTCCAATATAAATACTCCGCCGGGTAAACAGGTAGTGTTAAGCCTGCAGCCCGGTCCTAACAATCCCCGCAACAGTGAAGGTTCTTTTGTAACCTTAAAAGATGGCAGTATATTATTAGTGTACAGTCACTACACTGGTAATTCAACGGATGATCATGCACCAGCCTACCTTGCAGGAAGATTTTCTCATGATGGCGGTAACACCTGGACCACTGAAGATAAAACAATCATAGAGCAGGAAGGCACGATGAACGTAATGTCTGTTTCTTTATTACGATTGAAAAACGGTTCCATAGGATTATTTTATCTAAAGAAGAACTCCACCTCCGATTGCATTCCCTTAATGAGAATCTCCACCGATGAAGCAAAAACCTGGAGCAGCCCTGTTGCCTGCATTACAGATAAAAAAGGATATTTTGTATTGAATAACGACCGGGTTATTCAGTTAAGCAACGGGCGCTTACTCATGGCCGTGGCCATGCATCAGTCACCCGAAACCAAATGGGCAAATAAAGGCCGCCTGTTCAGTTATTACTCCGATAATAATGGAGCTACCTGGAAATGCGGTATAGAAGTGCCTACTCCCGACAGCATCATCACCCAGGAGCCGGGTGTAGTGGAACTTAAAAATGGCAACATTATGATGTTTATCAGAGCAAGCGGTAACTACCAGTTGTTATCCTTTTCAAAAGATAAAGGCCAGTCATGGAGTATGGCGGAACGCAGTAATATAGCCTCACCCATTTCGCCTGCATCCATAGAAAGAATCCCCGGTAAGAAAGATTTATTGTTGGTTTGGAATTATAATGACGGGCAGAACGCTTCCATCAAAGGCCGGCGAACGCCCTTTAACATAGCCGTCTCAAAAGACGAAGGCAAAACATGGGAACACATCAAAACAATTGAAGATGATACTGATGGCTGGTATTGTTATACGGCCATCCATTTCGTTGGTAACAATGTATTGTTAGGTAACTGTGCCGGAAGCAAGTCGAAAAAGACGGAATTATCCGTTTTGAATGTGACTAAGATTGATCTGGACTGGATCTATAAGTAGCAATTAGCTATCAGGTATCAGGAGATCAAAATTGATAAGCTTTCCTCCTGATAGCTGATATTTACTATAATAATGAATGGAACGTGCCTTCTACACATACGACTCATACAAGCAGGGGCCGCATCTACTGATTTCGGCTGGTGTGCATGGCGATGAATTTGAGCCTATGCTTGCCGCACGGGAGCTCATAAACAAAGTTGACAGGGTAGTAACATCAGGCAGAGTTAGTATCGTTACAGTGGTGAACGAGTCAGCATTTGCTGCGGGTACGCGTGTAGGTGAGGATGAACTGGATCTGGCGCGTGTTTGTCCGGGTAATGTTACCGGCACCTCCACAGAACAAGCCGCAGCTTTTATCAGCAAGCTTATTATTAATGCTGATTACTATATCGATATGCACACCGGTGGAAATCTGTTTGAAATTTATCCGTTAGCCGGTTACATGCTGCATTCCTCACGCGAAATCCTGGAAACACAAAGAAACATGGCTTTCGCATTTGGTCTCCCTGTAATCTGGGGAACTGAAAGTGCGCCTGAGGGAAGAACACTGTCAGTTGCCAGGGATGCAGGCGTGCCAGCCATATACGTGGAATACGGAGGTGGCGGAACTCTTAATAAAAACATTATAGAGGCTTACACCCACGGCTGTTTGCAAGTGATAGACATCCTGGGAATGGCAACCGCAAAAAGCCGCAGTAATTGCAAGCCTTTATATTGGGTAGAAGATGACACAGCTAATGGCGGCTACCTTCAGGGAAAACTTCCTGCATCATGTAATGGGATATTTGTTCCTGAAAAAAAGCCTGGCGATATGATTGAAAAAGACGAACTCCTCGGATGCATCATCAATCCACTAACAGGAACGGAAACTGTTGTTCGGTCAGACTCGGCTGGATTACTCTTTTTCCTTCGGCATTCATCACGTGTAAACAAGGGAGATGCTCTAGGTGGAATTCTGCCGATAACAAAACCGGGTAAAATTGTTATCAATGGAAAATAATAAAACGGCCATCATCACAGGAGCTACCGGCGGTATTGGCCGTGCCACTGCAATGAAGTTTGCTGCAAACCATTTTAATCTTACCCTTGTAGATCAGCAAGCAGAAACCCTGCAACAACTTGCAGATGAAATAGCCAATGCCTATGCTACTAAGTGCCTGGTATGTGCGGGCGACCTTGCAGACATGGATTTTTTGCAATATGTCATGAACCGGTCGCAACAAACATGGATAAGCCTTGATGTACTCGTGAACAATGCAGCCTGGAGAACCATTGAAACCATGCGCACGATGGAAGCTGAAGTATGGGAAAGAACATTACGTGTATGCCTGACCGCTCCCGCGTTTTTATCAAAATACTTTGCCAATATTCTGGAGCAACAATCCAGGCAGGGCGTCATCATAAATATATCAAGTGTGATGTCTGAACGGGCCGCCGGGTACAGTCCGGCATACACTTGTGCAAAAGGCGCTATGGAAAGTCTCACCCGCGAACTGGCGGTGACGTATGGAAGAAGCGGTATCAGGGTGAACAGTATCAGTCCGGGTTTTATTGATACTGAAATGAGCAGCGATTATACAAACGATAGCGGAAGAAATACCAGTGCGGCCATTGCAAACGATCTGCTTGGATCTATACCTCTGGCAAGACCCGGTGGGCCTGAAGAAATCGCTTCAGCTATTTTTTGGCTGGCTTCTTCCGAAGCTTCGTATATAACAGGCACCAACCTGCTGATTGACGGCGGACTGAAGCATAACTTCAACGACTACGCTATTAAGAAACTACAACTTCCACAGGAATTTTGAGCAGTGTCTGGAAATATCAAGCCTACCTCCCTCAAGTGGATCGGACACACCGGGTTTATCTCGGTGAAGGACAAACGCCGCTTGTACGTTCAAAAAGCATTGCGGCCCAATTGGGATTGGAAAAACTTTATTTCAAACTGGAGCACCTCAATCCAACCGGTTCGTATAAGGACAGGTTTGCCGCCGTAGTGGTGAGTTTGCTGGTGAGCCGTAACCAGCGTTTGTGTATTGCAACCTCCAGTGGTAACACAGGCGCAGCACTTGCAGCATACTGTGCCGCCGCGGGTATCAGGTGTTTCGTAGCAGCGGTTGAAACGGCTCCCTTGCCAAAGATCAGGCAGATGCAGGTTTATGGCGCCGTTGTTTCACCTGTCAGAGGATTTGGTATTGAGCCGGGCATTACTACCGGTGTGTTCAAAACGCTGGAAGATTTCGTCAGGCAGCGATCATTGCCGTTACCCATAAGTGCTTATTTTTATTGTGCGGAAGGAATGTCGGGAGTACAGACTATTGCGTATGAAATACTGGATGATATGCAGGAAGGCATAGATCATATTTTTGTGCCTGCAGGTGGTGGTGGGCTGTGCCTTGCCATAGCAAAAGGTGTGATAGATTATATGAATGATGGTATCGTTACACAGGCTCCTAAAGTGCATTGCGTGCAGCCTTTCGGTAACAATACTATTGCCGGTCCTTTACGCGAACTTGGTAACCTGGCTCAAACGGTAGATCATGCTGCTACTGCAATAAGCGGCTTACAGGTACCCAGTGTGCTGGATGGTGATGCAGTGATCAGCCACTGCCGGCAGCTACAGGGTAATGGCTTCCTGGTTGAAGATGAAGCTGTTTTTATGTGGCAGCGCGAGCTTGCATTAAGTGAAGGTATTTTCTGTGAACCTGCAGGCGCGGCGGCATTGGCAGGCCTGGCATCTGCTGTACAAAAA
>CAXTDO010000229.1:0-8224 GCA_964242315.1 uncultured Flavihumibacter sp. | reverse complement strand
GGGTTTATTTATTTTCCGGTATGTGTTTCTACTTATCTTCAACCGTACCTTTTAGCAATTGGGCAAGCCAGATTTTACCAAAAAAGAGGGAACGACCTGGCGAAACTCGTCCGCTTCACCAGGTGTTGAGAGAATGATACCGTCTGTATTTCAGACCTATAAGGTTTTAAAAACCTTATAGGTCTGAACGGCTGAATGCTTATTCGATATTCACGTTAAAATAGTATTAGTTTTGAGCGATAGATCCTGTGGTTTATTAACCTCATAAATTATTTTTGTAACACCAAAGCCTGCGACTGGCGTAAACGATACGATCTTACTTAACTTAGTGACTTAAACATTATTAAATCTAATAAAATAATACTTCATGAATAATACCCCTGCAACAATACCGGAGATCGACCTGGTAATGGAATCGGCAGGCCGGGCTTTTTCCAATTACAGAAAATGTACTGGTGAGCAAAAAGCGCTTTTCCTGGAAGCGATCGCAACTGAAATAGAAGCAATAGGAGATGTATTGGTGCTTAAGGCATCGGAAGAAACTAACCTGCCGGTACCCAGACTTATGGGAGAAAAGGCAAGAACTACCATGCAGTTGAGGATGTTTGCTGCCATGTTAAGGGAAGGAAGCTGGGTAGAAGCTTCTATTGATACGGCAATACCCGAGAGGACGCCTGTGCCAAAACCAGATCTGCGAAAGATGTTGATACCCCTGGGACCGGTAATAGTATTCGGAGCAAGTAATTTTCCATTTGCTTATTCAACGGCAGGTGGAGATACGGCATCCGCACTTGCAGCCGGCTGCCCGGTGGTGGTAAAGGCGCACCCAGCTCATGGTGAAACCTCGTTAATGGTTTACGAGGCTATCAAAAAAGCCATCACTCAGTGCAATATGCCGGAAGCTGTTTTTCAACATGTATATGGAGGCAACGAAGTGGGTAAGGCCCTGGTTGAACATCCTGTAACCGCTGCCGTTGGCTTTACAGGCTCTACCGCCGGAGGGCTATCTCTTGTTTCCTACGCACAAAACAGGAAAGTGCCTATCCCCGTTTTCTCGGAAATGGGAAGTGTAAATCCCGTAATATTTCTGCCGGATACGCTTGAAAAGAATAAAGCTGCCCTGGCGGCTTCCTTCGCCGGTTCTGTAACGCTGAGCATGGGGCAATTTTGCACTAATCCGGGTTTAATGATGAGCGTTTTATCAAACGACCTGAATGAATTTTTACTATTGCTTAACGAGGAGATTATAAAGGTTAAGCCGGCCAGAATGTTACATGCCGGAATTCATAAAGCATACAAAGAAAAAATGCAGCATGCTTTAGATCAACCCGGCGTGTCGCATACTAATACAACCACTGTGACAGGAGAATTAGAGGCCCTGCCTGGTATTGCGCAGGTAACAGGTAAGGTATTCCTGCAAAACCCTGTATTGCATGAAGAGGTTTTTGGGCCCTATTCAATAATGGTAATTTGTGATGATCTGGAAGAGTTGAAAATGGTATGGAAAGCTGTCAGCGGCCAGTTAACAACAACACTGGTTGGCACGGATAAGGATTTTAAAGAGCATGCAGATTTAGCAGACATCGCAGCACAAATTGCAGGTCGGGTTCTTTTTAACGGAGTACCAACAGGTGTGGAAGTTTGTGCGAGTATGGTACATGGTGGTCCTTTTCCGTCAACCACAGATAGTCGCTTCACTGCGGTAGGTATTAATGGCGTTAAGCGCTGGGTTCGGCCGGTGTGCTTTCAGAATGCACCTGAATATTTGTTGCCAGAAGAATTAAAAAACGCCAACGAAAAAAAGATTTTAAGAATGGTAAATAGTGCCTGGAGCACCGAACCAATAAAATAATGATTAATCATTAAAAAAACACTATTGTCAACATCACAAAATATCAACGAAAAATATGAAAAAATTCTTTGCTCTAACAGCAGGCTTAGCTTTATCGGGATTAATTCTTACATCCTGTAATAACGATGAAAGCAACACCTCAGAAAATAAAACAGATTCCTCAACAACTTCAACAACTCAAGCACCTATGAATTCACAAAGCCCGCAGCCTTTTGGAAAAGTTGATGATAAGGATGTGCTGCAATACACATTCACCAATTCAAAAGGAATGGTTGTAAAGATCATCAACTATGGAGGCATCATTACCGACGTAATAACTCCTGATAAAAGCGGTAATTCGGGCAATGTTGTTTTAGGATACGATTCTTTGTCGGGTTATCTTCAAAAAGGTAATCCCTACTTCGGGGCCCTTGTAGGCAGGTATGCCAACAGACTTGCCAATGCAAAATTTACACTCGATGGAAAAACCTATGCTCTTGCTGCAAACAATGATGGCAATGCGTTGCATGGAGGATTAAAAGGCTTTGATAAGGTTGTATGGGATGCAAAACAATCAGGAAATAGTTTAACCTTAACCTATAACAGTAAAGATGGAGAGGAGGGATACCCCGGTAACCTGACTGCCACAGTAGTATACACACTAACGGATGACAATGAAATAAAGATAGACTATACTGCAACAAGTGATAAGACAACACCTGTTAACCTTACCAATCATACCTATTGGAATTTGTCTGCAGGCAAATCTGCAACTATCGAAGATGATATTCTGACACTTAATGCAGACAAATACACAATAGTAAACGATAAATTAATTCCGACCGGGCAGCACCCTGCGGTAAAGGGAACGCCTATGGATTTTACATCTCCAAAAAGGATTGGTAAAGAACTCGGTTCCGTTAAGGGTGGCTATGATCACAACTATGTACTGAACAAATCCGGAAATGAAGAAAGTCTTGCCGCAACGGTATATGATTCTGCGAGCGGTCGTGTGATGGAAGTACGCACCACGCAGCCCGGCATTCAGTTTTACACAGGTAATTTCCTTGATGGTACACTTACCGGAACCAGAAACGGCGCCAGGTACAATAAGCACGCTGCGTTATGCCTGGAAACACAACATTTTCCCGACTCACCCAATCAGCCAACATTTCCAAGCACTATCTTAAAGCCCGGTGAAACATATCATCAAACCACCGTGTATAAGTTCTCGGTGAAGTAATTATTAATGATTAATGGTTACTTATTAACGGACAATTTGCTTTACGATGAATTTTTTTCTTACTTATTAATCGGAATTGATCATGAAAAAATATGCGTTGATTCAAGCAGTAATTTTCTTTTCTGTTGTTAATGTTGTTCATTCACAACAGCACCAGTTGGTAAAAAAATGGCAGACCGATAGTTTATTAAAAGTTCCTGAATCAGTTTATTTTGATGGTGCGAATAAGGTATTATACATTTCGAATATCGATGGTGCGCCTGATGGTAAAGATGGTAAAGGTTCTATAGGCAAAGTCGGTCTGGATGGGAAAATCATTCAGGTAGACTGGGTCAGTGGGCTCAACGCTCCCAAAGGTATGGGTGTATATCGAAACATGCTGTACGTTGCTGACCTGGATGCAGTAGGTGTTATAGATTTAAAAGCCGGTAAATTGCTGAAAAGAATTACCGTTGATGGCGCTATATTTCTTAATGATATTACGGTTGATAAGAACGGCATTGTATATGTTTCAGATACAAGAAGTAAAAAAGTATTCCGGATTGAAAATGAAACGGCTTCTCTTTTTTTAGATAGCCTTCAGGCTCCAAACGGTTTATTGGTAAGCAACGACGATTTGTATATTCTTGATAATGGTTCCATGTTAAAGGTAGAAAAGAATAAAAGTCTTACTAAAATAGCGGAGGGAATGGAAGCTCAGACAGACGGCATCGAAAATGTAAAAGGAAAAGAGTTTATTGTTAGCTGCTGGCCAGGTGTGATCTATTACATAAACGCGGATGGCACAAAACAAAAATTATTAGACACTACGCCTCAAAAGAGTAATACTGCAGACATTGCCTATGATGCAAAGACAAGGATGGTTTATGTGCCTACCTTTTTTAAGAATTCGGTTGTTGCGTATGAGTTGAAGTAGATATGAGGTATAAGCTGTGAGGAATGAGGTGAGGACTCACCGACCGAATCAACGATAATAAGTTATTTTCACACTATGGATTGTACTTCCACTTCGATACTTTATCAGCAGATAGGATCTTTTTCAAAAATTATTGTTGACTATCTTAATGGCGTGCCTGCACTGGAACCCTTTTACAAACATGCTTCCACTCTGGACGGTCTTATACAATCCATTGAATCCAGGAAAGCGTTTACCAATAACCGGGAACTACTGGTGGAAGTGCTTGAAGAGCAATATAAAAGTACGGTGACCGGCGACTATGTTCAGCAAAATATCAGGTTGTTATTGGGTGAGAATACCTTTACTATTGTTACAGCACATCAGCCCAATATATTTACAGGATATCTTTATTTTATTTATAAAATCTTACACACCGTAAAGCTTGCCGCTTTTCTTGCCAAAGAAATGCCCCAGTATAAATTCGTTCCCGTTTATTATATGGGCAGTGAAGATGCAGATCTTGATGAGTTGGGGAACATTTACCTGAATGGCGAAAAGATTATCTGGGATACGAAGCAGCAAGGCGCGGTTGGAAGAATGAATACTACAGGTCTTGAAAAGATTATTGAAAGAGTGGAGGGTGAGTTTTCAGGTTTCCCTAACAGCGCATCGTTAGTTAGTTTGTTACGAGAATGCTATCTCAACAGTCCGGACATCCAGACTGCCACATTTAAACTTGTTCATGGATTGTTTGCCGGGTATGGCGTCGTGGTGTTAATTCCGGATAATGCCAGGCTTAAAAAAATGATGCGGCAAATTTTTGAAGATGATTTATTAAACCAGATCCCATCATCTGTAGTTGGTAAATCTATTGAAAAGTTATTACAACAGTATAAAGTGCAGGCCACGCCAAGAGAGGTCAATCTTTTTTATTTAAAAGATGATATTCGGGAAAGGATTGTAAAAGAAGAAGATGATTGGAAGGTAGTTGATACAACAATCAGGTTTACTAAAGAAAAATTGATCAGCGAGTTGGATGAACACCCTGAGAGATTTAGCCCAAATGTTATACTACGCGGATTATTTCAGGAAACCATTCTTCCCAATATAGCATTTATAGGGGGTGGGGGAGAAACTGCTTACTGGCTTGAGTTAAGAGAATTGTTTGAACATTATGGCGTTCCATATCCTGTTTTAGTTCTAAGAAACTCTTTTCTTTTCATTGAAAAAAAGTGGCTTGAAAAAATAAGTAAACTGGGTTTTGAATTGCCCGACCTTTTCAGCAATGAGAAAACGCTTGTTGAGCAGATTGTAAAAAAGGAATCAGGAAGGCAACTGGAACTCTCAACCGAAATATCCCGTATTCAAACTGAATACAGCGGAATTCAACAGCTATCAACGGCTATAGACAGTACGTTAAGCAGACATGTTGAAGCATTGCAAACCCAGGCGGTGAAACGCCTGCGTATTCTTGAAAAGAAAATGCTGAGTGCCGAGAAAAAAAAGTTTCAAGCGCAGCAACGACAGATTCATACCATCAAAGAAAAATTATTTCCTAAAAATAACCTGCAGGAAAGGATCGATAACTTCATCCCTTATTATGCAAAATATGGCCAGGACTTTATTACAATGATCTACGAACAGTCGCCGGCGTTAGAACAGGTTTTTGTAATTCTTGCGGAGGAAGCGGCTCCAAACCTATAAGGGAACAGCTAAACCTATAAGGTTTTTAAAACCTTATAGGTTTAGGTTTACGAACCTCACTCCTTCAACCTTACCTTAAACAGAAAGTTCTCGCCATTATTATTGCCACTTACCATATGCAATTTTAATTTCTGGTCTTTATCTGCCTGTATACATAGCGAACGAACCTGTTGACCTTTAAACTTCTTATCTACTTCTGTCAGATTGAAATACTCGTTAATTTTAAATCTTTTACGACCGATTTTACGGGAAGCATTTTCAACCACACCGATATAAGATTCACCCGAGTATCCATCATCAATAGGTTTGACCGAATCTTGTGATGAAACTGTAGTGATAAGCCAGTCGTTTTTATAAGAATAGTTCAATCCTGCAATAGTTAAAAATTTTCCTTCTTTTTCTTCCAGCTCTAATTTAACCGTGAGAATGTCTGCCAGGTGCTGATTTTTCCAGAAATCAAGAGAAGTAATAATAATGCGGTTATCAGCATGTGTTTTGTTAGCCCTGTTGCATAAGATGAGTTTATCATTTAATACTGTGATTGCTTTAATATCCAACTCTTCAAACCCAGACTGTTTAAGCCTGTTGTAGAATATAGTGAGATCAATTTCCTCGATCGCTCTTGTATGAAGGTTCATTAGAACAGCTTTATTACCCCCTGCTCCGCCCGATCCGTTCCCTACCATTAAAATAAAAGGCAACTTGTTGATCGGGATTATTGTAGTAGCTTCAAAATCAGACATCGACTCCCTCTTCATACGGAACGTATCTGAAGTGAACAGGTTAATTGTTTCCTGCTTTTTCCAGTTTTTGTTCATTACGAGGATATGCCTTGCATCATCGCCTACTATGTACAGGTTGTCGTCAAAAGATTCAATGCCGGGGCCAGGCGAAAAGTCCTTTAATTGCTTATCATCCAGTAATTTAATATTCATAAAAACTTTTCAGTTATCAAAATTGTTTTCCCATCCGTTCTGTTTCAGTTTTTCAACCTTTTTCATCACGTCTGCTTCCAGTGTTTTTTTATATGCTATTATTTTTTGTGATACAGGTTCGTTAAATGCTCCAATGATACTTGCTGCAAGTATACCTGCGTTCTTAGAGCCATTTAACGCAACAGTAGCAACCGGTATGCCATTAGGCATTTGTAATATGGAGAGAATGGAATCCCACCCATCAATTGAGTTGGATGATTTAATGGGAACACCGATAACAGGAAGACTGGTAACCGAGGCTATCATTCCGGGAAGGTGAGCAGCCCCGCCGGCGCCGGCGATAATCACTACCAGTCCCCGGTCTCTGGCGGTGCGTGCATACTCCATCATTCGAAGTGGAGTGCGGTGCGCCGATACTACCGTTAATTCAAAAGCAATACCTAGTTCCTTTAACATGGTGGCTGCCCCGCTCATGATTTCCAGATCACTGTCGCTGCCCATTATAATTCCAACGGTGGGGATCATTAACACAAAATTGATTTGCAAAGGAAAGACAAAAAAACAACTAACAAACTATATCTATCTCAATATCTTCCCCTGCAATCTTAGTAATTCCGTCTCTGCTACCTTGGTATTATACCTTGCTGCAATAAGGCGGTCATAACCCTGTTCCAAACTAATCTGCGCTTCCCGAAGTTCAAGATTTGTTGAAACGCCCTGTTTAAAGCGCTCCAGCGCTATGTTAACGTTCTCTTTAGCCAGCAAAATATTTTCCTCTTCCAGCTTCAGCAATTTTTTATATAACTCATAATTCTTAAAGGCGTTATTCAAAGCCACGTCTATCTGTGATAGCTGGTTGGTGTAAAATACTTCCTGAATGCGGATGTTGAGCTTTGACTGGCTTATCAATCTCCGGGTATTAAAGCCATTGAGTATCGGCAATGTTAAAGACATACCATAATTAAACCCCCTGTTCCGATTGAACAACGGAGTAAAAGTATTAATCACTTCGGCATTGTTTACACGTGAAAAGTTGTAAGCCGAGTTGAGGGCAACCTCGGGGTATAGAAGCGCTTTGTTTTCCTTTAACTCCCATTTTGAAATATCTATATTTTTTCTGGCAAGCAGGAGGGTAGGATTGGTAACCTCCAGGTTGTTACGAATTGTTCCCAGTTGAAGGTCCGGATTGAATGGAATGCTGTCGGCAACTTCGTACGACCTGGTAGTTGGTAAACCCATTAACTGGTTAAGCTGTTCTTTTAACTGTACGATCAATGTTTGTTGGGTAAGCTGCGCCGCCCGTTGTGCGTTTAAGTCAACCTTTGCCTGAAGCAGTTCGGGTTTGGCTCCCAGGCCAACGCTAAATTTTTTATCGGCGAGCTTCACTCTTTCATCGTTGATAGAGATCTGCTCTTCGATGGCTCTTAACTGCTGTTTCTGACGAACGATATTATAATACTTGTTGATGACTGCAGCTACGGTTGTAACCACTTGTTGCTTAACGGCAATTTCACCCAGGCGCTGAAACTCGGCCAGTTTCTCCCTGGTAGCAAACATCCTGAGCCCGTCAAATATTGTCCAGTTAAGGTTTACAGCACCGGCCAGGTTATTGG
>CAXTDO010000228.1:0-8243 GCA_964242315.1 uncultured Flavihumibacter sp. | reverse complement strand
GGATGAACTTTCAAAAAAAGGCTATGAAGTATCCGGGGTAGATTTCGAATACCTCGATTACATTGTTCCTACCTACTATGTGTTAACTACTGCCGAAGCCTCTTCGAATTTATCCCGCTTTGATGGTGTAAAATATGGTTCCCGTTCCACAGCAGCCAGTTCTGATTTAACAGAATTTTATATGCGTAACCGATCGGAAAAATTCGGTCGCGAAGTTAAAAGACGGATCATGCTGGGAACTTTCGTATTAAGTACCGGATATTATGATGCTTATTTTTCCCAGGCTCAACGTGTAAGACGACAGTTAGTAAATAAAACTGACCTGATTTTCAGGGACTTCGACGCGATAATCCTTCCTACAGTTCCTTCACCTGCCTTTAAATTTGGTGAAAAATCTGATGATCCGATTGAGATGTATTTAGCAGATATATATACCGTATTTGCAAACCTCGTTGGTATACCTGCCATTTCCATTCCGCTGTTTCAACATTCCAATGGCATGCCCTTCGGCCTGCAGGTGATGTCAAATCGGTTTTCTGAGCTATATTTGCTCCGGCTTTCGCATCAGTTGATGCAGCAATAAGGTCAATCTAACCCATAACCGGCATTTTTTATGTACTTAAATCGAGGTAATGAAAAAACTTTTATTGTCAATAATCTTGAGCTTACCCTTTTCGCGGCTTCTTGTAGCTCAAACTCAAACAGCAAAGTCACCCACAACACAGCCAGCCGATTCTACTTCAAAAAAAGAACCCTTTCGTTCCCGCCTTACAGCAGACACGAAAAAAATCACTGATAACCCGGCATATAACTTTAAAAATCTTTTTCAATCGAACTCTTCTGACCTTATAACTTTCGGAGGTCCCCGCTTAAATCCAAGAGCCGTTAGCTTCGTTCAGGATTATATCGAAAAGTATAGTAATGATCTTACCAGGATGAAGGTGTGGGGTAAACCATTTTTTGATATGATGGATGATGTTTTTATTGAGAAAAATCTTCCGAGGGAACTAAAATATATTGCCGTCATAGAATCAAGATTGAATCCTTCATCAACCTCTTTTGCCGGAGCTGTTGGTCCATGGCAGTTTATGCCTGCCACCGCTATCAGAATGGGTTTAAAGGTATCGCGTTATATAGATGAAAGAACTAATTATATCCGAAGCACACAGGCAGCGGCTAAATACCTTACGGAATTATATGGCCAGTTTGGAGACTGGCTACTCGTTATAGCCGCTTATAATGGTGGGCCCGGAAATGTTCTCAAAGCAATCCGTAAAGCTGGTAGTCGTAATTTCTGGGATATTCAATACTTCTTACCTGCGGAGTCAAGAAATCATGTCAAAAAATTTATAGGCACTCATTACATCTTTGAGGGGCAGGGAGGACTGACCACCTTAACCCGGTCTGAATCGGATGATCATTATGGAACTGATGGAGGATATGCTTTGAATCGCGGAATCAGCAAAACTGAAGCATCGAATGCCAAAGAACAAACAATTACTGGTAAATACAATTCGCTGGTGATTGCCAGAAACCTTGCAATGGAGATTGTTGATTTTAATCGCTATAATCCTGAATTTGATAAGGTGATGGCTAGTGAGAAGAACAGCTATCAATTAATGTTGCCGATAGAGAAAATGGATATGTTCAATACCAGTAAACATCAAATTTTGAACGAGTCCATTCAGTTATTACTTAATAACGCGCTTTCTTCTACAGACGTTTCTGCCAAGAAGTTATAGATTTTAGTTTGTAATCAGTGGATCAAACCTCTACAGAGAATCTGATCAACTGATTACAAATACATATTAAGGCATATTATACTTGACGGTCGTAGCTTAAAACTCATCGTCATCATCATCAAACCCGGCATCATTAAATAAATCCATCTCCTTAAAATCCTCATCAAGGCCGAGATCATCGTCATCGGCTGCTCCTTTACCTTTTTTCTTTGGAATTCCTGTTCCGGGGCTGCTCTTTTTTGTTTTGGATTTAGGAAGATCGAATTCATCAAAATCCGGATCCCAATTTTCGTCTTCGTCTACTTTTTCCCAATCATCTTCTACTTCGTCCACGTCATCATCATCATCGTCAACATCTTCACCTTTTTTAGATGAACCTTTTGCGTTTTTTTTAGCTGCTTTGGGAGCATCATCTATATCCTCGTCAATATCTTCGTCATCCTCCGGCTGTTTTTTAGGTTTAGACGCTGCTTTTTTTGGTGAATCTTCGCTTTCTGTAGAAGAAGTTTTCTTTGATGGCTTCTTGTCCTTGTTAGATTTTGATGATGCCATATTCCGATAGGATTTAATGTAAAATTTCAGCGAAGTTTTTAAACCGCCAAATTTTTTTACTGATTATTTTAAGATTTTTATACTGATACTAACTGGTCCCTGCCAGGACCATTAGAAATGTGTGAAATATCTATGCCAATATATTTATTAATAAAATCTACATATTCATGCATCGCTGCCGGTAACTCTTCAGATGATTTAAACGAAGTGGTATCCTGGTTCCAGCCGGCGTGTTGTAACAACACCGGCTCGATGTGATGTCTTGTCATCTGAAACGGAACAACCTGCGTAATTTCACCATTAATTTTATAACCTGTACATACATTCAGTTCAGTGAATGTATCTAAAACATCTGCCTTTGTCATTATTAGTTTGGTAACACCATTGATCATACAGGCAAATTTTAATGCAACAAGGTCTATCCAGCCGCAACGGCGGGGCCGGCCGGTTGTAGCGCCAAATTCGTTGCCTAATTTACGCAACGCTTCTCCTGTAGCATCATCTAGTTCTGTTGGAAACGGGCCGCCGCCAACTCTTGTACAATATGCTTTGGTAACTCCCATTACATCTCTTATCTTCTGAGGGGCAACACCTAATCCTGAACATACACCTGAAGTGGTTGTGTTAGATGATGTTACAAACGGGAAAGTTCCAAAATCAATATCAAGCATGCTTCCCTGCGCTCCTTCTGCCAATACTTTTTTTCCGGAAGCAATTTTGTCATTGATGAAATATTCACCATCAACAATATTTAATTGCTTTAAAAATTCAATGGCTTCAAAAAATTCATCTTCCCATGCAGAAATGTCTTCCTGAAAATTAAAGTTATCCAGAAGCCGCTGGTGCTTTAACCGAAGCCGGATGTATGAAGTAGTAAAACTCTTATTGAGAAGATCGCCTACACGCAATCCATTCCTCCCGGTTTTATCCATGTAGGCAGGACTGATGCCTTTGAGTGTTGAGCCTATTTTATCGTTTCCTTTCGATACTTCAGATGCTTTATCCAGGGCTCTGTGCGTAGGTAATATAATATGAGCCCGTCTTGATATATAAAGATTCTTTTTTACGTCCACACCGAAAGACGCCACCGTTTCACATTCCTTTTGTAAAGTAACCGGATCAAGCACTACGCCATTCCCTATAAGATTAATAGTATTTGCATGAAACACGCCTGAAGGTATCTGATGTAATACTATTTTCTTTCCCTCCACGTACAATGTATGGCCGGCATTAGGCCCACCCTGGAACCTTGCAATGACATCATAATGAGGAGCAAAAAAATCAACTATTTTTCCCTTCCCTTCATCGCCCCATTGAAGCCCGAGTAATACATCTACCATTCCAATTATCGATTTATAAGTTTACCTGCAGACAGCGCAAAAATATAGGAAGCAAATCAAAGCGGGAAATAAAAAAGATGCTATGGTTTTTTACCTGTGGCAGGATCAAAAAAGTTCATCTAAATACTTTTTCAGGTTTTGCATAATCGGTTGATGGTGTTAAAAATGTACAGTGTAACTATCAAATTCTTTCCTAACTTTAAATTCGATTTTCTACCTATCACTCACTTAAAAATTAGTAAAATGATTGCTTTATCAAATCATGGTTCTTTTACAAAAAGAATACTTCAACGCAATTTTATCTGGCTGTTTTTTCTTAGCCTTACTTACGTTTGCAGTGC
This sequence comes from uncultured Flavihumibacter sp., assembly GCA_964242315.1. GTDB lineage: Bacteria > Bacteroidota > Bacteroidia > Chitinophagales > Chitinophagaceae > JADCRZ01. The sequence continues at coordinate 4,268 of CAXTDO010000228.1, read as the reverse complement.
TACACCCATCATTGTTGCAAACGCTGATTTTAAAGGTAACTGGACTTTCAACGAACAAAAAAGTAAGCTGGCCGAAGGTCGTCGTATGAATGCTCAAAAAATTAAGGTGAGCGCTGATGGCGATGCGATGGCTATTGAAAGAACATCTGTTACACAAAATGGCGACAACAACGTTACATCGGAGAAATTAACTTTTGATGGTAAAACATCAGAAAGTACTGTGTTTGGTAATTCCAAAAAGAAATCAACCGCAACATGGGCTTCAGACGGACAGTCAATGACTATTAACTCCACTATCTTGTTTGAAAGAGACGGCAACACCATGGAAATTAAAACTGTAGAAGTATGGAAACTCATTGACGGAGGCAAATCACTTTCTATTGAGTCTACATCTACTTCTCAAATGGGCACGAGAACAAACACTTTCGTGTATGATAAGGCCTGATTGAATTAAGTATGCCACAAAGACACGAAGGCACAAAGTAACACAAAGGATCTTCGTGTTACTTTGTGCCTTCGTGTCTTTGTAGCTAATCACTATCAGGCAATATCTTCCATATCGTATCTGTCAACGGAATGTATCCCGCTTAATTGTTTCAGTCGGCTTACCAACTCTTCGAGTTCTTCTTTGTCATGAACATACACTTTAATGTTTCCATGAAACAAGCCTTCCTTTGCTTCTACGGTCAACGCATTGATGTTGATTTTTAACTCACCCGAAATGAGATTGGTAATTTTGTTGATAACGCCCACATCATCAAGTCCTACAATTTTTATCCCTGTCAGGAAAGATATTTCTTTATTCTTGGCCCATTTTGTTTTTACTACGCGGTGCCCGTAGTTAGCCATAAGCCGTGTAGCGTTAGGACAAGTAGTTCTGTGAATTTTTAATCCCTCACCGGTTGTAACAAAGCCAAACACATCATCGCCGGGTATTGGCTTACAACAATTGGCGAGCGTATACATTATTTTATCGCTGCTTTCCCCAAAGATTATTAATTCTGCATCTTTTTTTGAATTAAAAGTACTGTCTTGCTTATGCTCGATGATCTTTACCGGCTTTGGCGCCTCCAGTTTGTCTCCTAAAACATTAAAGTCTTTGAGTTCTTTTAAATCAAGGGCTTTTGTTGCAATTTTATAAAAAAGATCCAGTGGTGAATTGAGTTTATAAAAAGCCGCCAGTTCATCTATATTATGCTGGCTGAAAGAAGCACCCATACCTTCAACTTTCCTTTGTAAGGTATACTTTCCTTCGTCAGCGATTTTGCGTTTTTCTTCTTTTAATGCATCCTTGATTTTACTTTTGGCTTTTGCTGTAACAACAATTTGAAGCCAGTCTTCGGTAGGTTTTTGTTTATTGGAAGTGATGATCTCTATCTGGTCGCCACTGCGTAATTTGTGACTAATAGGAACCAGCTTGTGATTCAACTTTGCTCCTATGCATTTAGACCCGATAGCGCTGTGAATGGAAAAAGCAAAATCCAGGGCGGAAGAACCAATGGGCAGCATTTTTACATCACCCTTTGGCGTGTAAACATAAATTTCTTCAGCAAGAAAACTGGTTTTAAAATCCTGTAAGAAATCCACGCTGTCGGTTTCCTGGTTGCTCAACACCTCTCTTATTTGATGAAACCATTTGTCAAAACGGCTTTCATCGGTAGTGCCTTCTTTATATTTGTAATGAGCCGCCAATCCTTTCTCTGCTATTTCATTCATTCTCTTGGTACGGATCTGCACTTCCACCCACTTTCCCTGTGGTCCCATTACCGTAGTATGCAATGCTTCATATCCATTTGATTTAGGATTACTCAGCCAGTCGCGCAGGCGTTCGGGCGATGGTGTATACTCATCGGTAATAATAGAGTACACTTTCCAGCAATCTTCTTTTTCCTTTTCAGGCGGCGAGTCCAGGATAACCCTGATGGCGAAAAGATCATACACTTCTTCGAAAGCTACTCCTTTCTTTTTCATTTTGTTTGAAATAGAATGGATGCTTTTAGGCCGCCCGTATATTTCAAAAAGAAAATCACCCTTTTCAAGTTTGTCTTTAATGGGCCTGATGAATTCATTGATGTACCGGCTTCTTTCCCGTTTTGTTTCAGAGAGTTTTCGTGCTATTTCTTTGTAGGTATCCTGCTCCATATACTTCATCGAAAGGTCTTCCAGCTCGGTTTTGATGTTGTAAAGACCCATCCTGTGTGCAAGGGGAGCGTATACATAAATTGTTTCGGAGGACACTTTCAGCTGCTTTTCCCGTTTCATGCTTTCCATGGTACGCATGTTATGTAAACGGTCAGCAAGTTTTATCAGAATTACCCGGGGATCGTCTGTAAGTGTTAGCAGTATTTTTTTAAAGTTTTCCGCCTGCTGCGAAGCGTTTACATCAATAACATTGGATATTTTGGTGAGGCCGTCAACAATTCTGGCTATCTCGCTGCCAAATGCCTTTTCAATATCATCCAGGGTAACGTCTGTGTCTTCAACGGTATCATGTAATAAAGCGCAAATGGTAGACCTGACGCCCAGCCCTATTTCTTCCGTACAGATTTTGGCAACGGCAAGCGGATGAAGGATATATGGCTCTCCGCTTTTACGCCGCATGGTTTTATGTGCCTCTGCTGCTATTTCAAAGGCCTGCCTGACCAGTTCTTTATCACCCTTCTTAAGTTTGGTTTTTAGTGAACGGAGCAAACCCCGGTATTCTCTTAGAATAAGTTTCTTTTCCTGTTCCTCTGTCAAGTTATACTTGGGTATCGCTGCAATTGTTTCCATACAAAACGAATTTACATAAAAGAAAGGGTTTTTATTTTCATCAAATACCTTATTTTCGCAAACCTTTTCAGTAATGCCTGCGGGTGTGGCGAAATTGGTAGACGTATCAGACTTAGGATCTGACGCCGCGAGGCATGGGGGTTCGAGTCCCTCCACCCGCACAAAGGTGATAACCGGAAGGTTATCACCTTTTTTGTTGTGTAGATATATCTTTATTTAATAATCTTCAACAAACAATACTCAAGACTCAATTTAAACTCATTTTAGTTGACTTAAAATGCCTAAAATGGAGAAAATATTTAATAATCAATATTCAACTATCAATTTTAAATTAAGACAGTTGTCATTTTGTCAAGAGTTCTTCACTGAGCATTGAATATTGATAGTTGAATATTGAGCATTTTCTTCTTAAGTCAACGACATTGATTTCACTATTAATATTGATTGTTGAGCATTAAATATTGAGTATTTTCTTGTTACACAAAGCAGTAGCATTATAATCTTACTTGAGGAATTTTGAAGGATTGGGTAGCTTTAATGTAAATAATACCGTCATGAACACCATCCTCGTACCAACCGATTTTTCTGTTACCGCAGAAAATGCTGCTAATTACGCAGGCTTGCTATGTAAAGATATGGGAGCAAAACTGCTATTGCTGCATGTATATATGTTACCGGTGCCGGTTTCGGAAATTCCTTATGTAATGGTTTCCGCTGATGAGATGCAGAAAGTAAGCGAAAATGCGCTGATAAAGGAGACAAAAAGAATTTTTGAAACTTTTGATATTGAAGTGGAATGGATAGTACGGTTAGGCCTCGCTTCTGATGAGATCCGTTACCTGGAAAAAGAAAAAAATATCCATCTAATTATAATGGGCATGAACGGATCAGGAGAACTTGATAAACTCATCGGAAGCACCACTGTTGCCGTAATCAGGAAATGCCATCAACCGGTGCTGGTAATTCCGGAAAAAGCAAAGTATCAGCCTTTTAATTTAATTGCTTATGCAACAGATTACAGTTATTCGATCAATCTTTTATGTTTTGAGGCTCTTAAGGCATTGATACAAAGGTACCAGTCGAAGTTAGTAGTCATTAATGTTCAGAAAACCGGCAAACTTTCCGAGAAGGAACCCGGTAATGGAAAAGAAAGATTAGAAAAAATTTTCAATGATACCGATCACGAATATGTTGTTATCGAAGACAATAATATTGACCATGGATTGCAACAGTTTATTGAAAAGAATTCACCTGATCTGCTTACTATGGTTGCACATAAACACAATGTTCTGGAAAGATTATTCGGTACACATCATACCAAAACAATGATCTATCACACAAATATTCCGATTCTTATCTTGCAGGATAAGAGCTAGCTATCAGCTTTCAGGTATGAGGTAAACCCAGAAGGGGTGACATGATTATAGTAATTAATCAATTAGTATACGCGAACCCTGAAGGGGTGGCATTACTGGAGGAGAGAGGCTCTTTGTAAG
>CAXTDO010000227.1:0-8254 GCA_964242315.1 uncultured Flavihumibacter sp. | reverse complement strand
AAATAATTCCGATAACTGTACTTATGTAGATATATCGTTTAATAAATTGCAATTTCTTGATGCCGTGTCATTAAATCTTGTATGCGTTGATATTACAGAAAAAAAACTGGCAAAGGAAAAATTGATATCAATAAATGCAGAACTTAAGAAAGCAAATGATGAACTAGTTGCTTCGGAAAAAAAAGTGCTTCAACTGAATGGAATGTTAAAAGCCAACATCAAGATACTTGAAAAGGCAAACAAAGAGTTATCTGCATTTGGACATATAGCTTCTCACGACCTGCAGGAGCCGCTGCGAAAAATTATGACGTATTGCAGCGTGCTGATACGTGATTATAATGATGTCATCAACCAGCAAGGTCAGGCTTATATGATTAACATGCAGAATGCTTCTGAACGTATGAAGTCTCTGATTAACAATATTTCCGAATTTTCTGATTTATCCGATAAAGATCTTTCGTTTAAAACGATCGATCTTCAGGCAGTTGTTAACGAATCACTGTCGAACCTCAGAACGGTTATCAACGAAACACAGGCAATTGTAAATATAGAAAGCCAGCTTCCTGAAATAGAGGCTAATCCCGCACAGATAATGCAGTTGTTTTATAATGTATTTAATAACGCACTGAAATTTACAAAAGAGGCAACCTTACCAATAATAAACCTTAGTTGCAGGATTGTAATGGGAGACAAACTCGACATATCAGACAAAAGCAGGTATAATGAAACGTTTTGTGTTCTTTATGTCAAGGATAACGGAATCGGGTTTGATCCTGTTTATAAGGATAAAATATTTGGTATTTTTCAAAGGTTGAATAGCAATCATTATTATAAAGGCAGCGGGATGGGACTGGCAATTTGTAAAAAGATAGTTGAACAGCATAAAGGGTTTATTACCGCAGACAGTAAACTTAACGAGGGAGCATTATTTACAATCATCCTCCCTGTTACCCAAACTACGGAAATTATTAATGAACCGGGTGAAAAATAAACGTTGCTTTTTAACTTCATGTAAAAAATAGTAAGTGTTGAGTGAAGCATTGAATTGTATTGCTAAATTGTACGGGTGATGGCAAAGCGTAAAGGCGTCAATCTACGTTAACATAGCAATAAAAAAGTATGAAGATATTCCAACAGTTACTTCGGTTAAAAGAAAGAAAAAGAGGTTTCCACCTGGTAACAAATGAAATTATTCAGGCACTTCCACAGATCGTTGAATTAAAGACAGGTGTTTGCCAGGTTTTTATTCAACATACTTCAGCTTCCCTTATTATCAACGAGAATGTTGACCCCACGGTTAGAAAAGACTTTGAAACCTATTTTAATAAGTCGGTACCCGAAGATGATCCGGATTATCTTCACAACTATGAGGGTTCGGACGATATGCCGGCGCATATAAAAGCGGCTTTATTGGGTAGTTCGCTGCTCATACCCATTAGTAATGGAAAACTTGCTTTAGGTATCTGGCAGGGAATTTATCTATGCGAGCACCGCAATGTTGCTGTAAATAGAAATCTGGTACTTACCGCCTGGGGAGAATAGCTGCCGGTTTTTCCACTCAACGCTGCTCCGTTCGGATAATACCAGCAATAATTCCAAATTTTGGAAAGCACTAATTTTTACTTTAATAGTACTCAATCACTTACAAAATGGTACATGGATTGAAGAGGAGAGACAACCTTTTACTCATGAAATCTGTTCTCAACTGTACTGTTCTTTATTACAACACACCTGTCTTCTACAAGGTTAGTCAAATTGGCGACAATGAATATTTTGCTGAAGCCGCTGACAATAAAATGATAAACTTTAAATTGAATAAAAGGTACGGCGAATGGTTTGGAGAAAGTGAAACGTCTCATTACCTGGCTGCCCAAATTGGAAAACAAATCGATAAATCAAACTTTTCCTCTGTAGATAATGACTTTTCAGAATGAACATAACTGCGTGCCGGTGCGCTGGTATACCAATCTTAAACCCACAATTACGTGGGTTCAAGTGTTTTTCATAGAAATTAATAAGGGGAAAAGGACGTAATTCAAAAATGAACATAATAATGTATATCTACCTGATCAAATATCAGGCAACAAAGCATTTATTTTTATAACATAATTGAAACTAACAGATTTATTTTCTTTCATTAAATATAAACTTTTAATGAGCTTATTCAGTAAATTTCATACTGTATCAAAAGCGTATTCAAAATTATTAATGTCATGTCGCATGTAAATAATATATAACCACCATCAGGGCGATCAGTTTTTTCAACCACAGAGTACGCAGAGAGAGGAAACACAGAGGGCGCAGAGGAAACCCTCCGCGCCCTCTGTGTTTCCTCTCTCTGCGTACTCTGTGGTTGAAAAAACACTTACTATTTTAAGCGATTACCTTTTAAGTTCATACCTGACATAATATCAATTATTCCATCAGCACTAAGTTGCGATGCATCAAGAATTTATTTTGGCCTGTATGTACAGTCTCGTGAGATTGTAAGCATGCTTTTTAAGTATTATTACTTAAAAAAGCATTCGTGGGTGTATTAGTATGCATGCAACAGTAAGAGCAGCTATCTGTAATCATATTTAAAAAATCTAAAAACCTGCTCTTATAAACAATAAAGGTTAAGTAAACCAAGAAAGCAATAGAAACTACTTAATACTGTTGCATTAGTAATTTTATCAATAACACCATTTACTCTCGCTACTATGTTATTATGAATACAAAAGCAGGCAATTTCTTGTTGTCTTTACATATATAAACAGTGGTTATTATGCATAACATTATATTAAAAAAGTAATATTTTTTAAATTATATCACATAAACGGGTAAGAAACTTATCAGCGGCCTTATATGTTACCCTAACAATAACCTGCTGCAATATCAAAGTACTTTGATTAAAGCGAAGCCAGCACAGCAGGGAAACGGATTAAATGAACCAAAAAATAAATTTTATAGTCCTGGTTACGTATACCCTTGTAGGTTGAACTGTTGATTTTCTAATTATTCTTTGATATGATTTATATAAGTAGAAACTTATAATGCCATTTAAGCAATCATACTGCATAGAATATGCTGGTTTCAGGAGATATTGAATGAAGGTTTTCCTTCTGTAAGATACACAATCTAATCGTGCTGTGTATGATTTCAAAATTATGTTATGTGATCATTATAAGAAAGAGAAAAACTTCGTGTTTTTCATGTTGCGGAATCTACCTGCCGCCATGTAAATTTACTATCATTCATAAAAGGCAACAATAGAGCAAGGCGTAATAAATTTGATCGAAAATGGTAACCGTATATTCCGAACATTAATGAATTAGTAAACTTACTATGGTATATGTGCAAAATATTACGCACTTTGCACAATGAATATGACAACTTTTACGTCTGTCTATTTAGAAATAACACCATGTATGAAATCATCTGATCCTATTCGAATTATCAAAGTTGCCATTGCTGATGACCATGCCCTTTTTCGAACAGGCGTACGAACCGCATTATCTTTTAAAAAAGATATTGAGTTAATTGTAGAAGCAGACAACGGTATGGATTTACTGGAACAAATTGCCAAGGCTGAGCCGGATGTTATTCTACTTGATATTCAGATGCCTGTTATGGACGGTATAACCGCGTTGCCTGAGATTCGTAAATTGTATCCTTCTGTAAAAGTCATTATTTTATCCATGCATAACGATCATTCTATGATTTCAAAATTGATGGAGATCGGTGCTAATTCCTACCTGACAAAAAATTCTGATTCCGAAACTATTTACGAAGCGATCATAACCTGCTTTGAACAGGAATTTTATTTTAATGATATTACAAACAAGGCGCTGCTTTCCGGTTTGCGTACCAAGAGACAGGAGGCCGCACTAAGTGATGAACCGCCACTCTCGGAAAAAGAAATTAAAATACTTAAGTTGATGTGTGAAGAAAAAACAACTAAAGAAATTGCTGATATCATGGATATCAGTCCGCGTACTGTAGAAGCAATCAGAGATAAATTAAAAGTTAAAACCGGCACCCGCAGCATGGCCGGCCTTGTTATGTACGCGGTGAAACATGGGATATTAAAGCATGATGACAAACTTTAATGATTAATTATTAATTATTAACGGATAGTGATTAATTATGATTACATGGATAAACTTAATCTAACGAACCCTAACAATTAATCATTAATCATTAACCATTGCCTTACCTGAATTATAACGGAACAATATTAAGAGCTGACAAAGAAATAATCAGGGCAGATAACCGGGGATTCAGATATGGCGATGGTTTGTTTGAAACGATGAAGATGGTAAATGGCTCGATACCATTAGCTGATTTTCACTTTGACAGATTGATGACCGGCATTCAGCTACTGGAATTTGATAAGCCAAAGTATATAACCTCCGTATACTTAACCAGCCAGATAGTGGCACTTGCAAAAAAAAACGATCACCACAAACAAGTACGCATCAGACTGATGGTTTTTCGTGGAGACGGAGGCTTGTATGATGCGCAGAATCACTTCACCAACTATATTATTCAGACATGGAATTTACCCGGTGACTTTACCGGATTACATGAGAATGGTTTGGTAATTGATATTTTTCCCGATGCCAGCATTGCATGCGATAAATTCTCCAATCTTAAAACAAATAATTACCTCCCTTACCTTATGGGAGCTTTGTACGTTAAAAGAAATCAACTTAATGATTGTTTGTTACTTAATGCAAACGGCAATATCTGCGATGCTACTATTGCCAATGTGTTTATAATAAAGGATGGCACCATTATAACGCCACCGTTGTCGGAAGGATGCGTAGCAGGTGTTATGCGAAGATATCTTATTGAAAAACTTACCGCCAACAATTTTCGCATCATTGAAAAGTGCCTGGCTGTTGATGACTTGCATCAGGCACAGGAAGTGTTTCTTTCCAATGCTATTTACGGTATCAAATGGGTGGAGCGTTTTAGAGAGGTACGTTACCAGCACCTTGAAACCTCCCGTATATTTAATAGTATTATTCAGAAAATTATCTAGCGCTTCAACTTTTAAGCATTTTTACTGTTGTATGAAAACGGCACTTATCCGTATCAATGTATGACCCAACCTGTAAACATTTTTTGGTTCCGTCGCGACCTCCGCATAGATGACAATGCGGCATTGTATTATGCCTTAAAAGATACGCTGCCTGTGATACCGGTGTTTATTTTCGACAAAATTATTTTAGATGAACTGGAAGATAAAAAAGACCGAAGGGTTGAATTTATTCCTGCCGCCATTACGGAAATACAAAATAAACTGATTGAAACCGGTGCTTCTTTGGAAGTTTACTATGGAACTCCGGTGGAAATATTTAACAAGCTTGTAAATAAATACACGATTCATAAAGTATTCACCAATGATGATTACGAACCATACGCTGTTAAGCGGGATGCAGACATAAAAAATCTGTTGGAAAAATCAGGTATTTCGTTTCATGCTTGTAAAGACCACGTAATCTTTGAAAAGAAAGAACTGATAAAAGATAATGGTACGCCTTACGGTGTGTTTACACCTTACTCAAAAAAGTGGCTGGCAACATTGAATGATTTTTTTATAAAAGAATACCCGGTAAGAAAGTACCTTAAAAATTTATACAGGCAGCCTGCCCAGGAAATTCCTTCTTTAAAAAGTATGGGCTTTAGCGACGCAGGGAAGCCATATCCATCGCGGGAACTGGAAGAAGAACTGATAGATAAATATGGAGATAACAGAAATTTCCCCGGCAGGAAAAGCACCTCCAGGCTGGGTGTTCATTTTCGTTTTGGCACCATAAGTATCCGCGATGTTGCAAAGAAAAGTATGAAGTTAAGCGACGTTTATTTAAAAGAATTGATATGGCGCGACTTTTACCAGATGGTTCTATGGAACTTTCCGCAGATAGGACAGGGTAAGGCTTTTAAACCGGCTTATGATAATATTAAGTTCCGGAACAATGAAGCGGAATTCGAAAGATGGTGCCAGGGTAACACGGGGTATCCTATTGTAGATGCCGGAATGAGAGAGCTTAATGAAACCGGATTCATGCATAACAGGATACGTATGGTGGTGGCATCTTTTCTTACCAAACATTTATTGATAGACTGGCGTTGGGGTGAAGCTTACTTTGCACAAAAGCTTCTTGATTTTGACCTGGCCTCTAATAACGGCGGCTGGCAGTGGGCAAGTGGCAGCGGCTGCGATGCCGCACCTTACTTCAGAATCTTTAATCCCTATATTCAAACCAAAAAGTTCGATCCCGATCTTACATATATCCGTACCTGGGTTCCTGAATTCGAGGAATTTAACTATCCTTCGCCAATAGTAGAACATGACTTTGCAAGGAAGCGCTGCCTGGAAGCATACACAAAAGCGTTAAAGCCACAGGACTGATTTTTTTGCCACTAAGGCACAAAGAAAATACACTTGTATTAAGTTTGAACTAGGCGTCAAATTGTAGTGGCTACTTTTGTAAGAATTTTTTTAACCGCAGAGGGCACAGAGAGATTACTCTGCGCCCTCTGCGTTTCCTCCTCTGTGCCCTCTGCGGTTAAAAAACTGGTCGAGTGCCTGACGGTTAATCAGTCGTCACTTATTTTCGTTTAATTCCCTTCTTTAAACCAATTCAGCATATACATCCAGCAATTTCTTCACCGCCGCTTTGCCCTCTTCCCCAAGATCGATGGAATAATTATTAACATACAAATCAATATGCTGCCGCATTACGGATTCTTCCATTTCCCGCGAATGCTGTTTTACATAGTCAGTGATCAGTGGATAATTACTGAAGGCATATTCTACACTTGAACGAATGAGTGCATCAACCCGAGTTTGAAGAGTTGGAGAAAAACTATTTTTCATTACAATACCGCCTAATGGGATTGGCGAATGGGTAACACGTTCCCAGTATTCACCCAGATCTATTATTTTAACCAGGCCTCTCTGCTGATAGGTAAACCTGTTCTCATGAATAATAACGCCGGCATCTACGGTACGGTCAAGCACTGCTTTCTCTATTTCTGAAAACAACATAAACCGTTTGTTCGCAGCCTTAGGAAATGCTACCGAGAAAAGCATGTGGGCGGTGGTGTTCTTACCCGGAATCGCAATCATTTTCTGATCGATCTCATTTTCATCAATTATCTTGTTTGCTATCAGTAATGGTCCTACTCCTTTGCCTAATGCCCCTCCGGAATTTAATACCGTATAATTATGTAATACAAGCGGAAGCACACCATAGCTGATTTTAGTAATATCCGTTTTGCCCGCAAGGGCGTTTTCATTAAGCGTTTGAACATCTTCCAAATGAACGTCAAAGTCAAGTCCATAGGTATCAATTTTCTTATTCACCATTGCGTCAAATATGAAAGTATCATTAGGACAGGGCGAAAAGCCAAGCGTAAGTTTCATTTATGGTAGTTGTTGAATGACTTTAATAAGAGCCTTGTTAAGGCTGGTTATGGAATCTTTTAATTTCCAGTTTTTTTTATCCCGCTCGCCAACGTAATTTGATATGGATCTGAGTTGCAAAAAGGGAATGCGCTCCTGCAGACAAACATAATGAAAAGCGGCACCTTCCATAGACTCAACATCACCATTGTATTTTTCACGTAACAGGTCAATGCGTTTCTCACTGGTGGTTATTTCATTGACGGTTATTCCATGTACCATGGGTAAACCATACCGATTTAAATCGTTAATATCCGGATTTACTAAACGGCGATGTATATAAGGTTTGGCATCAGGCTCCATGAATCCCATATCAAACAGATCTTTAAACAAATTGTTTTCATTCACCCCCATATCGCCTGTAATTTCATCCATAACGATCACTGTATCGCTTAACTGAAGCGCAGGACTAAAAGCGCCACAGATCCCTGCCTGCAACATGTAATCAGGCGATTTCCTGATGATGAAGTTGGTAAGGTGGTAGACCGATGCGGTAGCACCAATGCCTGTTATTACTATTTCCGGCTCATGGTTCAGGTGTTGATTACCTGATTGTAACAACCAATTAATCGTTGGTTCAATTTCGAAAGTTGTTGCTGCTGCGATACCTATTTTCATGCTGAATATATTATACAAAGTTATTGCCTGGTTGTGCTTTTGCCTAATACGGTAATTTGTTGCCGGCAACAGCCTGTTTACACTTGTGTATAATTCAATAACTTTGCAAAAATTTTTACAAGAATCATGGTGTACCTCACACGGGTAGAACATTTTAATGCAGCGCACAGGCTTTAC
>CAXTDO010000226.1:0-8270 GCA_964242315.1 uncultured Flavihumibacter sp. | reverse complement strand
ATGTTAACTGCTCCATTTCGGGCAAGGTGTATTCAAAAAGATCGAGGGTTGACGCATTAACATCTATTAATTGTAAATCTTCATTAGCCAGGAAAACAGCATCCTTTGATTTTTCAAAAATGCTCCGGTATTTTCTTTCATTAGCTTTAAGCGCTTTTAAGGAGGCTGCCCTGCCCAGTGAATACCGGATACATCGCTCCAGTTTTTCAGTATTCAGTTCCGTTTTAATAAGATAATCTGCTGCTCCTGCCTGCATGGCTTCTCTGTCTACAATGCGGTTTCCCTTACCGGTTAGCAGCACAATAGGCTCTTCACAATCATTTAAAGTAGCATCTTTTATCAGGTCGAGGCCGGTTTTTGCGCCCAGCCTGTAATCCACAAAATATAAATCATGCTTTCTTTCTTTCATGTGAACCAGGGCTTCGTTATAACTATAGCACCAGTCTATCTCGAAGATGGCTGAATCGATATCTTTTATATAGTCACCCGTGATAATAAAATCGTCTTTATCATCGTCAATAATTAAAATCCGGATGACAGGCTCTGAGAAAGTCATTATATTTACGATTGTGTTTCCGGCAAAATAACGGTAAATGTAGCTCCATTTCCTCTGTTGCCTTCTCCGAAAATAATTCCATTATGGTTTTCTACAATCTTTTTGCAGATAGCAAGTCCAATACCTGATCCGGGATATTGAGATTTGCCATGTAAGCGTTGAAAGATCTGAAAAATCTTCTGATCATACTCTTTTTCAAACCCGATTCCATTGTCTTCAATTTCAATATTGAAATAATTTCTATCGGGCCTTAAATTAAATTTGATTTTTTCCTGGGTTTCAAGTGGATGGCATCTGATATGTACTACCGGTGGGTTCTTATCCTTTTTAAATTTAATAGAATTGCTTAAAAGGTTATCGAACAATTGCTTTATTTGGGTAGGAACAATTTCCATAGTTGGCAAAGGGGTATCTATTATTATCGTTCCTGTTTCTTCAATCTTCAGTTCCAGGTCGGCTTTTACCTCATTAAGCAGGTCTGAAAGGTTAGCTTTACTATAATACCTGTTCGACCTTGCAGTACGTGAAAATTCAAGAAGGTTTTCGATAAGTACACGCATGTTTTCTGTTGCAGCCACCATGCGTTCCAGGTAAAGAACCCCGTCCGGTCCTAACTTGTCGCTAAACTTTAATTGCAACCGCTCGCTGAACGTAGTAAGTTTTCGTAATGGCTCCTGCAAATCATGCGACGCTATATATGCAAACTCTTCCAGTTCCGTATTGGAACGATTTAAATCGCGTATATTTTCTTCCAGGCTTCTTTCATATTCTCTTAAGCGTGTAACGTCACGGGTTGTACCGATAATTTTTTCTACAATATTATTTTGTTCTTTGTTCTTTATAATCTTACCATAAGTTTCCAAATGCTTTATTTCGCCATTTCTTGTTGTTAAAGATGCTTCATGAATATAATTATCTTTGCTACTCAATGTGTTCTTCCAGATTTCTTTGCTTTTTACTGTATCGTCTTCCCCGGTAAGGAGATGTAACAAGCTGGAGATATCCAGCTCCTGTCTCTCTTTTGGTGTATCGTAACCAAATAAATGGTACATACCATCAGACCAGGTAGTAGTACCATGAATAAGATCGGTTTCCCACGAACCCTGATTTAAAAATTCTTCTTTTTCAAGAATCATTTGCTGGTAATGCATTAAATCACGATTGATCTTTGTCTGTTTGGTTATATCGCGTGTAATGCCTATTACTTTAAACACTTCGCCGTCTGAATGTGTAATTATTTTTCCTTTGGTGGAAACAATCTTTTTCTCGTTCTGATGCGTGGTAAGGGTATATTTAAGTTCAAAATCCTGCTTATTTTCAAAAGACTTCTTCATCATATCCATGAGCGCAACAGCATCTTTTGCTGAAAGATGTTTATAATAAAAATCATTTGATACCTCAGCCATTACATCTCTTTTATCATATCCGAGCAGTTTATACATCCCATCAGTCCAGTATAATGTATCTGTTTTTACATTCCAGTTCCAGCTACCGAATTGTAATAATTCTTCCGTATCATCAATGAGCTTTTTAAGTGCTGCCACTTCCTCTGCCGACTTCGTCTGTTCTGTTATATCTTCCGCTACAAATAATAATGAGGTTGGCTTTCCTGATTCATCCCGGCGTAATACTGTGCCCCGCGTTCGAAAATGCCGCCAATCACCTTCTCTATGATTCAGACGGGCATTGTAAGAATAATCAAGGTCATCTTCAAGCAGGTAAAACTTTTCCATCTCCTGGTTTACAGCTTCCAGGTCATCTTTAAAAACCACGTTGGTAAAGTCGTTGTCCCACTGGTGAATTTCTTCCGGAGTATATCCAAGGAATTCACGAATCCTGCTTTCATTTATGAATGTCAGGCGTCTTTTTGTTGTATCAACAACATACACTATTGCCGGTAAAAAATCGGTAATGTTGTCATCAGCAATATCCTCATTATTTGAAAACAAAAGCTTCAAATAACTGAGGATGTCTTTCTTATTAGTTATGCTCATACCGGACGTATGTTATTGCTGACTCTAAACATTTCTTAAAAAAACAGCAGTTTTAAATTGTTGTGTTTATTAGGTGAGAAATAGGCTTTTCAGGATTTATTTACAACATTCAACAGGAAATAATTATGCCCATAAAGTTCTCATTTGCGCAACAGGTATTTGTAATATTTCCCGGTATTTAGCAACAGTTCTTCTTGCAATGGAAAATCCTTTATTAGATAGTATTGCAACAAGCTGCTGATCGGTAAAAGGGCGTTGTTTATCTTCGGTTTCGATTACTTCCTCAATGGTAGTTTGAATAACACGATTGCTTATAACGTGGCCTTCGCTATTACTAATCCCTTCTGTAAAAAGGTCTTTTAATAACAGGGTGCCAAAAGGAGTAGCTACATATTTATTACTTGTGATTCTTGAAACAGTGGAAATGTCAACACCTACAATGTCTGCTACGTTCTTAAGTATCATGGGCTTCATCAGCTTAATATCACCTTCCAGGAAGTAGTTGTATTGCAGCTTCACTATTGCTTTCATAACGTTGAGCATCGTGGATTCACGTTGCTGAATAGCCGAAATAAACCATTGGGCTGAATTCATTTTATTCCTGACATATTGCCGGGCGGCTTTATCAATCTGCATATTTTGTTCAGCACCATTTACTCTGTCAATCCACGACTTATTTATATGCAGGTTATTGGAGCGCTGGCGATGAAGAGAAACAACCAGATTGTCTTCTTCATTGGTAATGATAAAATCCGGGATAATGTTAAGGTTGGCCAGGTTGCCTGATAAGATAGTAATCGGCTTCATTTTAAGTGAAGCGATAAGCTTTAAAACGATTTTAATCTCCTCCTCATCAATATTAAGCAGGTGCATGATCTTATCCATATTGCGGCTGCTTAATTCAGAAAAATGAACTTCAAGCAGCTTGATGGCAATTCTTACATCGGGTCTCTTGCCATTCATCCTTTTTAGTTGTAACAAAAGACACTCGCGGATGCTTCTTGCTCCGATGCCTGCCGGTTCAAGGTCCTGGATTTTTACAAGCACTTTTTCAAGGTCTTCGGTTTCAAGCCATTTTTTGCACCTGAAAGAAATATCATTTGCAATGTCGCTCAGCTCCTGTTCAATCAACCCATGCTCATTCATGGAATCAATAATATGATTCGCCAGCATTTTTTCGTCCTCCGTACAATCCAAAAATTCAAATTGTTCTTTAAGAGACTGACGGAAGTCCATAGTTTCAGGTAACGCTCTTTCAGGTATTTTTTCGCTGTTGAAATAGTTTTCGTATTCCATTTTGTAGTCAGGAATATCGTCATAAGCATATTCTTCGTAATCTTTAAAATCCTGTAAAGCTTCCCTGTTGTATTTTTCGGAAGAGATATCATCTTCAGTAGAAACTTCTTCAAGCAATGGATTTTCTTCAATTTCCTGCTGAATACGCTGTTCTAATTCTAAAGTATTTAAATGAAAAAGATTAAGTAACTGAATTTGCTGTGGAAGAATTTTTAGATGTTGTTTTTGCGTGAGATGTTGATGCAGCATGTTACAGGTTTTGTGACCATATAATACAATCAGCACTCCAAAAAATCAGCATCGTTGGTAATGTTGCTAATTAGTCGGGAATTCGTTATTAGTTTTATTTCGAATATCTGACTGTTTCGCTAATAAGTTTTCCGGAAACACATATTATAAATTTCTTGTGTAGTTATTTCCCCAAAATGAAGAAAAGTTACCATACAGATTAAGAATGAACACTTATAACATCGGAAAATGTTGCTAATAACACACAGTGGTTCAGTTGATGTTAAACGTAAGAAGAATATCAGGCTCTTATGACGTCGTTCTTTATCTCATAAAGACTAATTTTCCGCCGTGGAGATGTTCCCGGACTCAACCTGGTCATCATCGGACTCTACATTAAGAGAGTTCTCTTCCAGTGGCATTTTTACTTCATTTGCTGCCGGGGCATCACTTGTAACTGTTTGTGGTGCCGGTTCTTCACCCAAAGTTTCTTCTGATGGATTTACAATTTCATTTTGTTCTTCTTCGTTTACTATCTGGTCTTTATCTCCTCCCGCGTACGCAGCACTGGTATCGATAAACTGATTATTGTGTAAGCCTTGCTGTATATCATCAGAAGAAGTTCCGAAAATAATATTTGAATTACTACCCTCGTCCGGGGTTGTTTTTTTTTCTTCCATAAAAATAATTTTACGCTTGATGAATGGAATTAAAATTATTGCAAATTCGTGAATTTGAAATGCAAAGTATCTTGTTACAATTGACATGATTTTGTCATGATTCATGGAAAACCGGCATTTAAACATTTTAGTTTGGCAGCTTTGTCATATTTTCGCCAGTATGCAAAAACTTTTTATCCTAATCGCAGAAGATGATTCTGATGACCGTTTTTTGTTGCAGACGGCTTTCAATGAAAAAGGTTATGACGATAAACTGGAGTTTGTAGAGAATGGCGTAGAATTAATCGAGTTTCTTACAAAAATTGAAAATAACGATTCGCAATATAGTTACCCTTATTTTATTCTACTCGATTTAAATATGCCTAAGAAAGACGGGAGGGAAACCCTTAAGGAAATTAAGCAGCATCCGGTTTTTAAAAAAATTCCTATCGTAGTTTTTACAACTACTAAAAATGAAAACGAGATCAAGCGTTGCTATGAACTAGGTGCTAACACTTACGTAGTAAAACCTGTAAGCTTTGAAGGGTTAACCCGGGTGCTAGAGGATATAAGAACTTATTGGTACAATTCTGCAGCTATTCCCTGGTAAGTTTACTGGCTACTTGCCAAGGTCATTTAAACTTACTCAATTGAAACAGTTATCCATCATATTAATCATCTTTACTGTTTGCTGCTCCTGTACTCATCCTTATAACAGTAGATTAGTTAATAAGCTCTTTGCTGACACTCCAGTTGCAGTTCCCATAAAACCAGGGATAGTCGATGAAGCGTCTGGCATTGCAGACGGTCGGGCTAATCCGGGTTTTTTATGGGTAGAGCAGGATAGTGGCAATCCTCCGGAGGTAGCGTTAATGGCTTACAACGGAACTGTTTTAAAGAAAATACCTTTAAAAGGTGCGCAAAACAGGGATTGGGAAGATATGGCGCTTTCAAAGGGTCCGGAGGCAGGTGCCTATTATATTTATCTTGCAGATATAGGAGACAATTTTCTTAAGGAAAACGATTATGCTATTTTTCGTTTTAAAGAACCACCTTCCTCTACCGATACAATAACTGTTTATGACAAAATAACGTTTAAATATCCTGATGGTGCTAATAATGCCGAAGCCATCTTTGTTGAAGCCAATTCAAAAGATATATATATCATTACCAAGAGCAATGTAAAAACCAACATTTACAAATTGCCATATCCTCAAAGCACAACAACTACTTCAGAAGCTGTTCTGGTAGGATCATTACCGTTCACTATCGTTGTAGGAGCATCTATTTCTCCTGATGATACGGAGATTGTAGTAAAAAATTATGACGAATTATATTACTGGAAACGAACTTCTACAGAAACAATCGCACAGGCACTTCAAAGACCGGGAACCAGGCTCGGCTACCAGTTAGAAGCTCAGGGTGAAGCAATAGGTTTTAAAAATGATAACTCAGGTTTTTTTACCACAAGCGAGAAACCGGCATTTACATCAGCGGTCAGTTTGAATTTTTACAAGCGCTTTTGAAGCAGGATTCGCAGAATTGGAATTTATTTATTAAATTTTGTCGTGATGACTTCTCTCGGTCGTAAATTATTATTTCTATCATGCAGCAACACTACAATAATTTTATAGCGCGACTATACAACGCAACAAAATTCTGTAAATAAATTTCAATCCTGTGAATCCTGCTTCAAACACCAGCTATAATATCTTCCATTCTGATTGCAGAATGGCTTTCATCATAAATACATGATCCGTTTTTTATTACCAGCACCTGCGGTGATTCATGCCACACGTTGAATTCTTCAGAAAGCTGGTTAGATAGCGATCGATAATTTATTAGGTCTAAATAATAAAAGTCAATGTTATCCGGCTTCTTGCTTCTTTCAAGCCGGCTTTTTGCCATGCTGCTTACTGCACAGCGTGTAGAATGCTTGAATATAACCTGCGGCGTTACCTTTGACTTTTCTTTAATCTCCTTAAGCTGATCAGAAGAATTCATTACTATCCATTCCATAAGTTCAATTTATTTAAAATGCAAAAAGCATGTAATTGTTAAAACAATAAAACCTTTAAAAGGTTGGATTGGGAAATAAGACACCTATTTATTTAAATGCTACGGAGAAAGCATTCTTAACGAAAAATGTACCTGAATATTAATTTAACCGGCAATAACTTTCAACCGGTCAATGGCCGTAGCCAGAATAGCCCTGGGTAGCTTTACATCCTCCACGGGAAGTAGCGCAGCTCATAATGGTCATACAGGAGGAAACCAGTAGCAAAAGAGCAAGAAACTTACATTTCATTTGATAATTTTTAAATACATATAACGTATAAAGCAGTTAAACCGTATTTATGTTCAAAGAAACGATTTATTTCCCATGTTTGCAAGCTGCCCCAGGCATGGAAGTAAATATATTTTGTTAATATATGGGGCTTAAATACTTTTATCTACTGTAATCGTTTAAACATGAAAGTTCATTTTATAGCCATCGGAGGAAGTGTGATGCATCAGTTGGCTATTGCTTTAAAGCGAAAAGGTTATGAAGTAACCGGAAGTGATGATGAGATTTTTGAACCTTCAAAAGAAAATTTAAAGAAGGAAGGTATTTTACCTCCTGTTATGGGTTGGTTGCCCGAAAAGATACAACCTGAAATTAACGCGGTGATTTTAGGTATGCATGCAAAATATGATAATGCAGAACTAACTAAAGCAAAAGAGCTTGGGTTACAGATTTATTCGTTTCCTGAATACATCTACGAGGAAAGCAAACAAAAAACAAGGATAGTCGTAGGAGGAAGTCATGGTAAAACCACGACCACCTCTATGATCATGCATGT
Source organism: uncultured Flavihumibacter sp. (assembly GCA_964242315.1). GTDB lineage: Bacteria > Bacteroidota > Bacteroidia > Chitinophagales > Chitinophagaceae > JADCRZ01. The sequence continues at coordinate 694 of CAXTDO010000226.1, read as the reverse complement.
TTTAAGAAAAACTGGAAAGGCTTTTGACTATCTGGTAGGCGCGAAGTTAGAGGGATTTGACCAGTCTGTAAATATAACAGATGCGCCGGTTATTGTTTGTGAAGGAGATGAATACCCTGCCAGCGCTATCGAGAGGCGCCCGAAATTTCACTTTCTTTTCCCACATATTGCGGTGTTAACAGGCATTGCATGGGATCACATAAACGTTTTTCCTACTTTTTCTATTTACCTGGATCAATTCAGTATTTTTATAGATAAGATAGTACCTGAAGGACTTTTAATCTACAACGCATCCGACCCTGTGCTAAAGAAACTGGTAGAAGAACATCCCTCTATGGTGCGAAGAATCAGCTATTCCGCTATGTCGCATTACAATGACAATGACAGAACTGTTGTAACTCTTGAAGGACATGACGCTGCACTAAAAATATTCGGTAATCATAACATGCTTAATCTACAGGCAGCTTATCTGGTTTGTAAAGAAATGGGTATTAAAGCCAGAGATTTCCTGCATGCAATAGAAGATTTTTCAGGGGCCGCAAAGCGTTTGGAACTGATCGCAAAAAGCAGCCTGCTGCAGGTGTACCGCGATTTTGCTCATGCTCCATCCAAAGTAAAAGCTACGATGGATGCTATGAAGCACCAGTTTCCAGGCCGAAAGCTAATAGCAATTCTTGAATTACATACTTACAGC
>CAXTDO010000225.1:0-8272 GCA_964242315.1 uncultured Flavihumibacter sp. | reverse complement strand
ATCTTCCAGACACTTCTATGTCTCTTAAGCCCAGGCCCATTATCAATAATTTTTTGCTGGTTATTAAAGAACCCCAGTTCTATACTTATGCTATAACGGGAGCAGTAGCATTTTCAGGATTGTTTGCTTATGTGTCGGGTTCACCGTTGGTTTTTATGGAAATTTTCAAAGTCAGTGGTAAAATTTATGGATGGATATTCGCTTTTTTATCTGTCGGATTAATAGGAGCGGGCCAGGTAAACAGTATGTTATTGCGCTGGTACCGAAGTGAACAGGTGGTGTTTGCCGCCCTTGTGTTGCAGGTATGTACAGGAATTTTCTTTGTTGCAGCCACTGCTTTAGGTTTACTGGAGTTAATCGGTACTATTGCTACTATTTTTCTTTACCTATGTTGCCTGGGCTTAACTAATCCAAATACTGCCGCTTTATCCATGGCGCCTTTCAGTAAAAATGCGGGCAGCGCCTCCGCATTGATGGGAGCCATGCAAATGGGATTGGGGGCGCTGGCTTCTACGGCAGTAAGCCTGTTTGACTTTAGCACGCCTCTGCCTTTGGCAGCAATTATGGCCTGTACTTCAGTTATGGCATTTTCTATTTTACTTGCCGGCAGAAGAAACATTAAACCGTCGTTAGAACGGTGATTAAGCTGATTAAATCATTTAATCACAGTTCAGACAACGGTTCGGAGATTGCTAAACCCAAAGCTTATTACTATCTTACACTTCCTTATGACACTAAAGTTAAGTTCGATTGTTGCCTATGCATTCATTGTTTGCCTGTCCGTTTGTTTCTATTCCTGTTACTACAAGGCTCATGGCGCTGATGCTATAAAAAAGGAGTATTCAAATGATACCATAAATAATTTAAAACTTCAACTGGTAAGTAGTCAGGTTAACGAACCTGTGGATTTGCAAACATGCAATGCGTATACAAACCGTTTTTATGTTTCAGATCTGAAAGGCAGGATTTTTATTTTAGACCATGCGAAACTATTGCCACGTCCCTTTTTAGATATAAGGAGCGTGATAGCTGCAAAAGAAAAAACACCTCCTAAAAATTTTAATGAAAATATTTTATTTGGAATGGCCTTTCATCCGGACTTTACAAAGAATCATAAATTTTATGTCTGTTATAAAGCACCTAACGATTCACTTGGATTAAACAGGATGGTAGTCTCTGAGTTTCTTACTAATGCCGGCAATCCAAATATAACAGACCCATCGTCGGAAAGAATTGTTTTGGAGATACATGACAAAGTATTAAACGATGGAACCATTGCATTCGGATTAGACGGATACCTGTATTTGAATTTTGCCGATATGGATACTCTAGGGGGAAAACTGAGAGCCCAGGACCTTACCTCCTTACTGGGTAAAGTGTTACGTATCGACGTAAACAAAATACCTTATGGCATTCCTCCAACAAATCCATACGCAACAAGTACAACCGACCGCCCCGAGATTTGGGCAGCAGGTTTTCGGAAATTATGGAGGTTCTCTTTCGATTCCAAATCGCAAATGATGCTGGGCGCTGATGTGGGTGATAAAAAGCTGGAAGAAGTTGATATTATAAAAAAAGGCGGTAATTACGGCTGGCCTTTCGCTGAAGGTGACAGCGTGCACCCGGGAAATTATAGATTACTTGCCGCCAATTTCACGCCGCCGATCAATACTTATCCAAGAACCGTCGGTATCTGTACTATCGGGGGGTACGTTTACGAGGGAAACGACCTGCCGGTGCTTCGTGACAAGTATGTTTTTGGAGATATGAACGGTAGCTTATATGCATTAACCCGTACGGCTAACGGCAAATGGATACGCCAGATAATCAAGCTCAAAAACAGGTTTTCCGATCCATTGATCATATACAGCTTTGGCCGCGATGAGAAAGGGGAACTCTACGTAATGGGCCGGCTGAATGCTGCAACCGGATTGAAAGGATGCATTTATAAACTGGTGAAAGCCTAATTGTTAGTGGTTAGTTGTTATTGGTTAATGGTTAATTGTTAATTGTTAATTGTTAATTCTTGATTAACCATTAACAACTAACAATTAAACTAAAAACCCTTCTTAGTCGCTTTCACCGCATTAACACCACCAGCCATATAATCAAGTGTCAGGTTGCAGAGCGCTTTTACACCAAGTGTAAAGCCGCTTTCGTCAATAAAAAAATCGGGTGTATGATGGGAAGGGGCTTTTAGTTTGTCTGCGCCTTTTGGCATTCCACCTAAAAAGAAAAACAATCCGGGTACCTTCTCCTGGTAAAAGCTAAAATCCTCAGCGCCTGTAACTGCGGGCTTTAACAGAACATGCGCAACGCCTGCACTTGCCTGTAAAGAAGGTAACATTTTTTCCGTAAGGGATGAGTCATTAAATGTTACCGGATAATGATTGCTGAATGGGATTTTTACTTCGGCAACCGCACCTGCGGCTTCCGCTGTTTTAGTTGCTACCTCTTTGACTCTACTGATAATCATTTCTTCATCCGTTCTGCTCAGGGCACGAATGGTGCCCAGCATTTCAACAGATTCGGGTATAATGTTAGAACGGTTACCACCTTTGATAGCCCCGATAGTAACTACACCAGGATTTTGAGTAACATCTAAATTGCGGCTGACAATAGTTTGCAACGCATTAATTATCTGGGCTGATACTACAATCGGGTCAACACTCGACCATGGATAGGCGCCATGTGCAGACCTTCCTTTCACTACAATCTGCATATCATTTACAGCAGCCATTGTTCCACCGGGACGGTAAACAATTGTTCCAACTTCAGTTTGCGAATTGATATGTAATCCGAATATCACGTCTACTTTCGGATTGTCGAGAACGCCTTCTTTCACCATCTCCTCAGCGCCACCTTTTTCACCGGCAGGAACGCCTTCTTCAGCCGGTTGAAAAATGAATACAACGGTACCACTCAGATCTTTTTTCATGGTAGAAAGCACTTCAGCTACGCCCATTAAGATCGCCATGTGTGTATCGTGGCCACAAGCATGCATTACACCTACTTCCTGTCCGTTATAAGTGGTGGTAACTTTTGAAGCGAATGGAACCGGCGTGCGTTCAATAACGGGCAGCCCGTCCATATCAGCACGCAACGCCACTACCGGCCCGGGTTTACCGCCTTTAAGAATGCCTACTACACCGGTTGTGGCGATGCCGGTTTTTACATCAAAGCCCAATGATTGAAGGTGTTTGGCAATTATCCCCGCGGTTCTTACTTCGTGATTTCCTAATTCGGGGTGTTCATGAAAATCCCTGCGCCATGCAATGATTTTTGCTTCAAGGGCATCGGCCTTTTTGCTGATATCCGTTTTGCCGGCAGACTGGGCAAAGATCTGTAAACAGGTTATTCCTGATAATAGTATAAGCAGCGCTTGTTTCATGATTTTATTTTGATAATTCTAAATATACGGAACTATGTTTTGTTGAAAAGCAATTAAGAAGATTAGATTGGAATATTTCAAAAGCTTATATGAATTGAGCTTATTTTCATTAATTTCAAACCTCATTAATCTAACAAACACTCACCTGCTTATGAAAAGAGGTTACATCGTTATTTTGTTTCAAATTATTTGTTTTATCAGTTATGCTCAGTCTGCTACACAAGAGATAAGCATCATTCCCGAGCCGGTTTCAGTAGTGAAAAACAGCGGTCAGTTTGTGTTGCCGGAAAATATTATCATTGAAACCGGTAACGACGCAGCAGTAAAAAAAATTGGTGATTCCTTGTTGAAACAATTATCTATACCAACAGGATATAAGGTTTCTTTGAGTGCGCAGGCTAATACCGCCAGCAATATCAGCTTGATATTAAATACCAGTGCTGATAAAAGTATAGGTGATGAAGGATATACTTTAGAAGTGACTTCCAAAAATGTAATAATGAAAGCCAACAGGCCGGCGGGATTATTTTATGCTGTACAGACTTTTCTCCAGTTATTACCAAAGGAAATTTCATCAGAGACTGCTGTTAAAAATATCAGTTGGTCGTCGCCCTGTGTTATGATCACAGATCGCCCGAGATTTGGCTGGAGGGGATTGATGTTTGATGTGTCGCGCCATTTTTTTACCAGGCAGGATGTAAAGGATTTTATAGATGAGATGGTGAAATATAAATACAACCTGCTTCATTTGCACCTGACCGATGATGAAGGATGGCGTATTGAAATCAAGGGCCTCCCTAAACTTACAGAAGTAGGTGCCTGGAGCGTTCGCAGAACCGGCACTTTTGGTGACTTTCCTGTGCCAACTGCAAACGAACCCCGCGACTACGGCGGCTTTTACACACAGGATGACATCAGGGAAATGGTGCGCTACGCCCGGGAAAAGTATGTAAATATATTGCCGGAGGTAGATATTCCAGGCCATAGTCTTTCTGCTGTTGCTTCTTACCCGGAACTCTCCTGTACACCGGGTTCCGAAAATTATCATGTACGGTCGGGTGAAAAAATTATGGACTGGAATCCAAAAGGAATTAAAGCGCTTGTTGATAATACGCTTTGTCCGGCTAATGAGAAGGTATATGCATTTTTAGATAAAGTTTTTACAGAGCTTGCGGGCCTTTTCCCTTTTGAATACATACATATTGGTGGGGATGAATGTGCTAAAAATTTTTGGGAGAAAAGCGATGCCGTTAAACAACTCATGAAAAAGGAAGGATTAAAGAATATGGAGGAAGTACAAAGCTATTTTGAAAAGCGTGTTGAAAAAATAGTGGCTTCAAAAGGAAAAAAGGTAATAGGGTGGGATGAGATCCTTGAAGGGGGCCTTGCCCCCAATGCGGCCGTAATGAGCTGGCGTGGAATAAAAGGAGGTATAGAAGCAGCGAAGCTGGGGCACGAGGTAGTGATGAGCCCTACAACATTTGTATACCTGGATTATATGCAGGGTGATGCATTGATGGAACCACCGGTGTATGCAACACTACGATTAAACACTACTTATTCGTTTGAACCTGTTCCTGACGGGGTGGATGCTAAATTTATAAAAGGCGGACAGGGTAATTTGTGGACAGAACAGGTTTATAACACACGCCATATGCAATATATGTTATGGCCCCGCAGCCTTGCTGTTGCCGAATGTTTATGGACACCAAAAGAGAAAAAGAACTGGAACAGTTTTGCAAAAAGGGTGGAAGCGAATTTCGACAGGATGGATGTACGCAATGTAAAGTATGCCCGGTCTATGTTCGATCCGATAGTTGCTGTTAAAAAAGACAGTAAAGACTCGATGCAGGTAACACTTTCAACTGAGGTGCAGGGACTGGATATCTATTATAGTTTTGATAACTCCAATCCCGATAATTATTACCCCAGGTATACCGGTGATCTGTCTGTTCCTAAAGAGGCTGCTATGCTAAAGGTGATCACTTACCGGGGAGACAAGCCTGTTGGCAGGCAGTTGAATATTCCCGTTACCGAGTTGCGTAAGCGCAAAAAATAAAATCCTGACAGACACGAAGGCACGAAGGAGCACAAAGGATTTTCTTAGTGCTTCTTAGTGCCTTAGTGTCTTCGTGGCATTAAACATATATAAATGGAAGCGTTAACAGACTACAAGCCTGCTACAACAACTTACCGGGTAGCCAGTATAGACATACTCCGCGGAATTGTGATGATCATCATGGCGCTTGATCATACAAGAGATTTTTTTCACAACGCTGCAATGATTGCAGATCCGTTGGATCCCGGCACCACAACAGTTGCGGTATTCTTCACCCGTTGGATTACGCACTTTTGCGCGCCTGTTTTTGTGATGTTATCCGGGATGTCCGCTTATCTTTCCTCACAAAAAAAATCTAAAAGCCAGGCAAGCATCTTTCTTATTAAAAGGGGGTTCTGGCTGATCGTTGTTGAAGTAACGCTGGTAACACTGGGGTTAACTTTCAACCCCTTCTTTAGTTTCGTTATTCTGCAGGTAATCTGGGCAATAGGCTGGAGTATGGTGATACTGGGATTGCTGATGCGGTTTTCATATTACGCAGTACTTGTTACAGGAATCATTCTTTTTGCCGGGCATAATGCCATCGACTACGCATCTTTGCCCAGTACCGGTACCGCGGCTGCTTTATGGTCGATATTATTAACTACCAGGGGTGCAGTTTTTCCTTTGAACGCCAGTCACTTTGTGGGCGCTTTTTATGCCATTTTACCCTGGACAGGTATTTTGTTACTGGGATATTGCATGGGCGCCTGGTTTGGAAAAGGTGTGTCACCTGAAAAAAGAAAACGCCTCTTATTAATCACCGGTTCATCTTTATTAATGCTTTTTATTGTACTTCGTCTTTTAAAAGGCTATGGAGATCCCGGCGCCTTTAGCACCGACAAAAACGCATTATTTTCTTTTTTGAATACAAGCAAGTATCCTCCATCCTTACAATACGCCGGCATGACACTGGGACCGGCCCTTATCATTCTTGCATTGCTGGAAAACGTACAGTCGGGCTTCACAAAAGTTGTATCAGTTTACGGAAGGGTTCCGTTCTTTTACTATATCCTGCATTTTTATCTGTTGCACAGCCTTCTGGTGATTGCGTTTTTTCTTACAGGTCACCATGCTTCGCAGATCGCCGAGCCTAATGTGCCGTTTTTATTCAGGCCGGTGCATTTTGGCTATAGTTTAGCGATAGTATATGTGATCTGGTTGAGTGTAGTGGCAGCTTTATACCGGCCTTGCCGGTGGTTTAACAAATATAAAATGAACCATCATAACTGGTGGCTGAATTATGTGTAGAAGCTTTGATTTATAAAGATTAAAGCATCAAGGTTAAGACAACTGACTACTTGCATTACATGTCAGTTATTTTTAAACACAGAGAGCAAAGAGGGAGGAAACACAGAGGCCACAGAGGATTTACCTCTGCGCCCTCTGTGTTTCCTCCCTCTTTGCTCTCTGTGTTTAAAAAAACTCTTTGTACTTAAAATGAATGTATTTTCGAATGTTGTTACATAGAAAACTAATTTACTTCCGGCACCACGCTTTTCCTCATTTTATTAATATACTCATCAACAATCTGCTCCAGAATCTTCTCCGATTGGGTTTCAGAACCTACCAGGTCGTAGAGGGTAATCTGGTCAAGCAACCTGTCTACGGTAAACTGAATCATTTGCCATAACGACCTTGCGGAGCACTCTACGGAATTGGTGCATATTCTTGAAGTACCGGAGTGCGTACCGCAAAATTCATCACTGAAAAGCGCGCCACCCAGGGCTTTTAATACTTTGTTTATATTAATTTCTTTAGAAGGTACTGCCAATACATATCCGCCTTTATAACCCGGGGTACTATTGATAAATTTCTGCTGCCTGAGAATACGCGTAAGCTTTGCCACATAAGCATTGCTTAAGCCTTCCGCCTCGCTCAATTGAGGAATGCTCATTCCTTCCTGGTTCATGCAGCGGCCGATACGTAATAATATACGCAAACCATATTCTTCCTGGGCGGTAATTTTCATAACTGGGTTTTAATCGGTTGATAACTGCTCCGGAACTGCCTGGTATTTTTCAATAAGAAAATGCCTCAACTTTTCTGCAGTAGCCTGATCCTGTTCACTTGTACAAATGGAGTTATAAACGGTGGCCAGGTCATCAGCAATTTCACTGGCTTCCATTCTTTCTATTTGGTAGCGATGCAGGATAAATGCTAGCTGTCCGTTCTTAAAAATCGCGATGTTGGGAGAGGATGGGGTAAGTCCGCTTAGGTACTTTGTTCTGAAATGGGTAACAGCTTCTTTTTCCATACCGGCAAAAACAGTTACCAGGGAATCAGGTACTACCTTGTTAAGCAATGATAAAATAGCGCCGGGCCTTCCCACGCGGGCGGAACATCCGCAAACAGAGTTCAATATCACTAATACCACTTTATCATCCTGCCGGTCTAATGCGCTGTCTACGTCGGCGGGTGTCATCAATTGCTGAAAGCCGGTTGCTACCAGCTCTTCACGGAATGGGGCCACTATTGCTTCCGGATAACTTGGGCCTGAAGTGCCCATAAGACTATTTAAACTTATCTGTGCCATGATTATATTTTTTTATTTTAAAATTTTTTTGAACCACAAAGGCAGGGCGCCACGGAGGAACACCGTGTTTCTTTGTGCCTCCCTGACTCCGTGATTTACACAACTACATGTACCCAAGTTCCAACTGTGCTTCTTCAGACATCATACTTTTGTTCCATGCCGGCGTCCAGGTTACGGAAACGTGCACATCGTTCACCCCCTCTATCATCCTTACTTTCTGATCAACCTCAATCGGAATTTCCTGGGC